>DATBYI010000544.1:0-2714 GCA_036513815.1 Solirubrobacteraceae bacterium | reverse complement strand
GGCTCGGACGGTGGCGCGGGGCTCGGACGGTGGCGCGGGTCGGTCAGCCGAGGCCCAGCCGCGTCGCGTTGCTCAATCTGGGGTATAAACTCGCTGAGCGAGTAAATGAGTGGGATCGCGTCACCACAGGCCAGGCACTGGCGTTCGGCGGCCGCCGCGCTCGACCTCGTGCGCCACCGCCCGGAGCCGACGCGGCGCGAGCTCGCCACCGAGCTTGGACTCGCCAGCGGTGCCGCGTCCGACCTGCTCGCCCGGTTGCGCGCGGTCCGGCTGGTGGCCGAGCGACCCGCGCCGGCTCAGGGACCGGGGCGGCCGACGACCCAGCTGTACGCCCATCCCGAGGGCCCGGTGGTGCTCGCTCTGGACCTGCGCCACGGGGACTGGCGGCTCGCGGCGTGCGCGGTCGACGGTGAGCTCGAGCTGCTTGCCTCGGCGAGGCACGGCGGCAAGGACGCGGAGGCGATCCTCGCGGGGCTGCGCACCACCGTCGCCCGGGCGACACAGCGGCTTGGTGGGCGCGCGATCGCTGTCGGTGTGGCGGTGCCCGGGCTCGTCGCGGGGACGCGCCTGCTCGACGCCTCGATGCTCGGGTGGCGCGACCTCGAGCTTGCCCCCCTCGGTGGCGGACTTCCGGTGATCACGGGCAACGACGCGACGATGGCGGCCATCGCCACGGCTCGGGCGTGCCCGGCGGCCGAGGCGCTGCTCCATCTCGTACTCGAGATTGGGATCGGTGGCGCGCTCGTGTTGGGCGGTCACCCGGTACAGGGCGCCCGCGGGCTGGCGGGGGAAATCGGGCACCTGCCCTTCGGCGATCCGAGTGAGGTATGCGGCTGCGGCGCCCGGGGCTGCTGGGGCACCCGGTTCGAACCAGCGTCGATCGCCAGGCGGCTGGGGGAGCCCGCCCCGGCGGAGCCTCGCGAGTGGCTGCGTCGGCTGCTCGAGAACCCGCGACCGAGCGGCGCGGAGCGGCGGGCGTGCTCCGATCTGGCCGACGCTCTCGGCCGCGGAACAGCTGGCCTCGTGAACGCTCTGGACCCCGACCTGGTAACGCTTGGCGGCCTCGCCGGCCCGCTGCGAGACACTGCGCCCGACGCGTTCGAGCAGGCGTTCGAGGCAGGGCTCATGGACGTGCACCGCGACGACCCGCCGGAGGTCGCGACCTGGCCGGCGGACGAGAACGCCGCGCTGGTCGGCGTCGCCCTGGCCGCGTTCGACCAGGTGCTTGACGCGCGGCGGGTCGCGCTCTGGGCCACGGCGGCGCTGTGACCTACCGCCGCAACGCATTCACGTGGACAGCGTTCGGCGCCCTGTTCGCGTTCGGGTATCTGAACGCAGTCCTGGGTCCGGCCCTGCCGTACCTCCGTTCGGTCGAGGGCATCTCCTACCTGGTTGGCGCGCTACACCAGGTGGCCTTCGCATTCGGCGGCGGCCTCGCGGGCGTGCTGTCCGCACGCGACAGCCTCCCTCTGACCCGCCGGACCGGGATCGCCGGAGGCCTCGTGGGCGGAGGGCTGGCCGGACTGGCCGTCGGCTACGGCGAGATCGCACCGATCACGATCGCCGGCGCGTTCCTGATGGGGCTGCTGGCGGCGCTGGCCCTGATCCGCGTGTGGGCCGCGCTGGCCGACGCCCACGGTCCGCGTAGGGCGGTGGCGATGACCGAGGGCGAGGTGGCGGTCTCGCTGGCCGGCATCGCGACCCCGCTGTTGATCGGCGGGCTCGCCGCCACCGTGGCCACCTGGCGCGTCGCGTTCGCGATCGGGACGGTCGTCGCCGTGCTCTCCGCGGTGGGGGTGCTCCGCGCGGATTTCCCACCGCCGCGACCCGCGCCGAGCGAGCGACCTCGACGCGGCCGGGCTCACGCGACGCTCGTGATCATCTTCGCGATCGTCGCGCTCGAGTTCGCGCTCAGTTTCTGGCTGGCCAGCTACCTCAATGACGACGTCGGCCTGGCCCGAGGCGCCGCGGTGGCGCTCGTCAGCGGCCTGTACGCCTCGAACCTCCTCGGCCGCCTGGTGGCCAGCCGACTGGCTCGGCGCCACACCCCGGAGAGTCTGCTGATCGTCGCGCTCGGGGTGGTGCTCGTCGGCCTTCCCTTCCTCCTCGGCGCCACCAGCGCGACCGCGGCCGTCGCCGGGATCATCCTCGCCGGCGCGGGCATCGGCGCGCTCTTCCCCCTGACTTCCTCACTGCACATCCAGGCGAGCGGGCGCACGGCCGACGGCGCACTCGGACAAACCCTCACGGTCGCCGCGCTCGGGCAAACGACCGGACCGCTCCTGGCGGGCGCGATCGCGCAGGCCACGACGCTTCGCGCCGGCCTGCTCGTGCTGCCGGCGATGGCGCTGCTCGCGGCGATGAGCCTTGCCGTCTACAGAGCCGGCGCCACAACACCCGACTCGAGAGCGACGAGAGCTACTGTCCCGCAATGAAGCGCGCGACGTCGGTCCGGGTGACGTACCCGTGGGTGACGCCGACGCACGCGTCAGCCGCCTGCACCACGGCCGGCTGATGCAGATTGATTCCCGCGGCGGCGAGCATCTCGTGGCTTAGTTCTCCGGTGCTCGACGGATCGGGGAAGCTCGGGAACCCGTGGCCGCGTATACAGCGGGCGAACGCCAAGAACGAGGCGGTCTGCGCTTGAGTGTGGGACGGGCTCTGGTTCGAGCCGCCTCGCGGCAGCAGGTGCTGGCAGGGCCTCAGCGCCGATA
>DATBYI010000543.1:0-11914 GCA_036513815.1 Solirubrobacteraceae bacterium | reverse complement strand
GAGCGTCCACCAGGCGATCGGAGTGTGAATGGGCGTGAACCCGGCGGTCGAGAGCTTGAAGCGATCGACGATGTAGAACGACGCCAGGATCATGTTGAGCGGCGCCACCGGGAACCAACCCAGCCAATAGGCCCAGGCGGTAAAGCCGTTGACGTGCTCGGCGAACCGCGGCCAGCGGTCCTTGTACGCGGGATAGGCGTACGAGGGGAGCCCGCCGGAGCGGTCGGGCATCATGGCCGACAGCTCGGCGAGCAGCAGGCACACCAGGTATCCACTGATGGTGATGACCACGATCACGGGAATCGAGGCCGCGCCGAGCTCGGTCACCATCACCGGGGCGATCCCGGTGACGAGGATGGTCCCGGCTAGCCCGATGACGAATGCGCCCCACCAGTTCGTCGTCTTCGGCAATCCAGCCGACGCATAGACGAGCTCGTCTTGTTCCCCTGATGGGACGTCCGACATATGTGACCCTCCAAAACCCCGGGTTGCGTTCAAGTCCGACTATCGGCGGCACCTCACGGCGGCGCCTTGGTCGCGATTAGGCTCCCACGTGGCCGGTAGCCGTCCCAGGCAAGATGCGCACACAATTGCGTCGCTTCCCATGGAGCAGCTGAACACATTCCTCTCTCGCTACGCGCCGTTCGACGCTTTGACGCCCGACGACCTGGCTCGGGTGACCGTCGGCGCCACTGAGCAGGACGTTCGGGCCGGCGCGGCGGTGCTCGTAGAGGACGGTCCGCCCGCCCCGGGCATGTGGGTGCTGCTCAGCGGGTCGATGGAGCTCATTCACGAAGGCGAGCAGATCCAGGTGCTCGAGCCCGGCGAGTCGTTCGGCCAGACCTCGCTGCTGACCGGCATGGCACCGGCCTTCACCGTTCGCGCGCGCGAGCCGTCGAGAACCGCGCTGCTGAGCGCCGAGGCCGCCCGGCGCGTGTTGGGGACCGAGGCTGGTGCCGCCTACGTGGCGACGTCGATGCGAAAACGCCTTACATACACCGGCCAGACCGTCCACGGTCTGGCCCTCGTGGGAACGACGCCGATCTCGGCCGTCATGGGGCGGCCCGTTTTCTGCGAGCCGGACGTGTCCTTGCGCGATGCCGCGCGGCAGCTCGGAGAGGACGGCGTCTCGGCGCTGCTCATCCGTCTCCCCGACGACCGCCTGGCCGTTCTGAGCGATGCGCAGGTGCGCGCGGCGGTGGCCGACGGCGAGGTTTCGATCGACGCGCCCGCGTTGGCGGCGGCGCGCGACCCGGTGCCGACCGTGCCGGTGGATCAGCTCGCGATCGAGGCGACGGTGGAGATGCTCGCCGCGCGCTCCGATCATCTCGCCGTCCTCGACGGCGATCGCGTCTGCGGGCTGCTCTCGGCCAGCGACCTGCTGAGCCTCGACGCGCGGAGCCCGATCGCCCTGCGGCACGTTCTGCTCGACGCCACCGACGAGGCCGCGCTGGTGAGAGTGACCAACGAGATTCCGAAGTTGTTCCTGCTGCTCTCGCGAGCCGGGGTGAGCCCGCGCGATCTCGGTCGCGTGCTCAGCCTTCAGCACGACACCGTGGTCGCCCGCCTGATCGAGTTCTCGATGACCGAACATGGCACGGCGCCGGTGGCGTGGTCCTGGCTCGACCTCGGCAGCGCCGCGCGGCGGGAGTTCACGCTGGCTTCCGATCAGGACAACGCGCTGGCCTATGCGAGTCCCGAGCCGGGGACCGAGGAGGAGGTCGACACGTATTTCGCGCGGCTCGGTGCCGACGTAAACGACGGACTCGTGAAGTGCGGAATCGGGGTCGACAACAACGGCGTGCTGGCCGGCAACCGCCAGTGGCGGATGTCGAAGGACGACTGGCTGAGGACCTTTGACGCGACGATGCGCGATCCCAGCGAGTCCCATCTGATCCGGGCAACCGTGGCGTTCGACTTCCGGTCCACGGCCGGCGGACTGACGATCGCGCCCGCGCTGACCGAGCGCGAACGGGCCGCCCGCAACCATCCCCAGTTCATGCGTCTGATGGCCCGGACCGCGACCGGGTACCCGGTGGCGCTGGGATTCCGCGGCCAGTTGGCCGCGGGCCACGACGGCGACCCGCCCGGAAAACTCGATCTCAAGCGCGGCGCGATCATCCCACTCGTCAACCTGGTGCGGTTCCACGCTCTGGCCTACGGCGTGACGATCTCGCCCACCCTGGACAGAATCGAAGCCGCGGCCAGTCTCGGGCTTGACCGCGCGGTGGCGGACGGGCTCCGCGAGGCGTTCGTGGTCATCAACGGCATCCGCTTGGAGCATCACGCGGCCCAGGTTCAGGCTGGGGTGGCGGCGGACAATCTGATCGACCCCGAGGCTCTGCCGCCGATCGCCCGCACGGACCTCCGCGAGGCCCTACAGGTGGTCAGGCGGGCACAGAAGCGCGTCGGAGCCTGGTCGCCGCCCTGATCGCGAACCGCTTTGCGGGTCTGCGTGTATTGAGGATGTATGTAGGGAGTAGCGCGCGCGACCACATTCGCGGGCGAAAGTGTGCCCGCCCGTGCTATTGGACACGTGTCCAGCAGGCTCTAGCCTGGATCGGCCATGTGCGGCATAGCGGGTCTTTACACGAAGTCGGCCACGCTTCGTGAGCACCTCGGGGCGCATCTCGCGGACATGCTCGAGCAGCTCTCGGACCGTGGCCCAGACAGCGCGGGCGTCGCCTTCTACCGCGATCCGGCGCCACCCGGCTGGTGCAAGGTGTCGCTGCACTCGCCGTCGCCCACCCCCGAGTGGGAGGCCTTGACGGCCGAGCTCGAGGTCGAGTTCGGTGAGGCCTCGCCGCCCGAGGTGCGGGCGACCCACGCCGTTTTCACGATCGCGGCCGAGGCGGAGGATGCGGAGATCTGGCTCTCCGAGCGCCATCCCGAGCTCACGTTGATGAGCGCCGGTCGCTCGATCGAGATCTACAAGGAGGCAGATCTTCCGACGCGCTTCGTCAAGCGGTTCGCGCTGAACGAGCTCGCCGGCAGCCACGCGCTGGGACACACCCGGATGGCGACCGAGAGCCGGGTCACCACCGCCGGGTCACATCCGTTCTCGACCGGCCTCGATCTATGCCTCGTCCACAACGGCTCGCTCTCGAACCACAATCGCCTGCGCCGCACGCTGCAGCGGGAGGGGATGGTGTTCCGGACCGAGAACGACAGCGAGGTGGCCGCCGGCTACCTCACCTGGCGCCTGCGGGAGGGGGCCTCGCTCGAAGAGGCGCTGGAGGGCTGCCTCTCGGATCTGGACGGGTTCTACACATTTGCCGTCGGGACGGCCGATGGGTTCGCGGTGCTGCGCGACCCAATCGCCTGCAAGCCGGCCGTGATGGCCGAAACCGACGAATGGGTCGCGATGGCCTCGGAGTACCGGGCAATCGCGGTGCTCCCCGGGGCGGAGGACGCGGTCCTGTGGGAGCCGGCGCCGGGGCACGTGTACAGCTGGGGCACCGCGTCGCTGGTGGCGTGAGGACCTAGATGGCCACCCCCGAGGTAACCGAGGAAGCGGTCCAGAGCTTCGATCTGGCCGTCGACACGGTGCGCGAGCTCAACCAGACGCTGCACTCGCCGCCGGGTTCCGACGGCGCCGGCGCTCGGGTCCTCGTCCGCAATCCGGGCGGGCGTCACGCCGTCGCCGTGGGACTCGACGCGCCGTACGAGGTCGAGATCGAGGGACACGTCGGCTACTACTGCGCCGGCATGAACAAGCTCGCCACGGTCCGCGTGCGCGGCAATTGCGGCGTTGGCGTGGCCGAGAACATGATGTCGGGGATGGTCGTCGTCGAGGGAAGCGCGTCGCAGTCGGCCGGTGCCACGGCTCGCGGCGGCCTCCTGGCGATCCACGGCGACGCGTCGGCGCGATGCGGCATCTCGTTGAAGGGCGCCGACATCGTCGTGCGCGGATCGGTCGGGCACATGGCCGCGTTCATGGCGCAGAAGGGATGCCTGGTCGTGTGTGGCGACGCGGGCGACTCGCTCGGGGACTCGCTGTACGAGGCGCGGCTGTACGTCCGCGGGTCGGTGGCGGGTCTGGGCGCTGACTGCGTGGAGAAGGAGATGCGCTCCGAGCACGTCGAGCAGGTCCGCGCGTTGCTCGACGGCGCTGGGTTCGACGACGTCGATCCGGCCGAGTTCCGCCGCTACGGGTCGGCGCGCCGGCTGTACAACTTCCACATCGACAACCTGGGTGCGTACTGATGGCCGCCACCGTGAACGGCTGGCATCCCGGTCTTCGCGAGTCGGCGACCTTCGACCGCAACGCCATCGCCGAGATCCAACGCGCCGCGCGCGAGGGGATCTACGACATCCGCGGGTTCGGTGCGAAACGACCGGTGCCCCACTTCGACGACCTGCTCTTCCTCGGGGCGTCGGTATCGCGCTACCCGCTCGAGGGCTACCGGGAGCGGTGCGCGACCGACGTCGTGATCGGGACGCGATACGCGCGTGAGCCGGTGCGCCTGGACATCCCGATCACGATCGCCGGCATGAGCTTCGGCGCGCTGTCGGCTCAGGCCAAGGAGGCGCTCGGCCGGGGCGCCACCGAGATGGGGACCTCGACGACCACCGGCGACGGCGGCATGACGCCGGAGGAGCGCGAGCACTCGCGGCTGCTCGTCTACCAGTTGCTGCCCTCGCGCTACGGGATGAACCCGGACGACCTGCGGCGCGCCGACGCGATCGAGGTGGTCGTCGGGCAGGGCGCGAAGCCGGGTGGTGGCGGGATGCTGCTCGGCCAGAAGATCTCCGACCGCGTGGCGGAGATGCGCGACCTGCCGACCGGGATCGATCAGCGCAGCGCGTGCCGCCACCCCGACTGGACGGGCCCAGACGACCTCGAGATCAAGATCGAGGAGCTCCGCGAGATCACCGACTGGCGGATTCCCATCTACGTGAAGGTCGGCGCTTCGCGCACCTATTACGACGTGGCGCTGGCGGTCAAGGCCGGCGCCGACGCGATCGTCCTGGACGGCATGCAGGGCGGCACGGCGGCCACCCAGGACGTGTTCATCGAGCACGTCGGGATCCCGATCCTGGCCGCAATTCCCCAGGCGGTCGAATCGCTCGTCGAGCTCGGAATGCACCGCGAGGTTCAACTGATTGTGTCCGGGGGTATTCGCTCGGGCGCGGATGTCGCCAAGGCGCTTGCGTTGGGGGCCGATGCCGTCTCGATCGGCACCGCGGCTCTGATCGCGCTCGGCGACAACGCGCCCGAGCATGACGCCGCGTACCACGCGATCGGCTCGGCCGCCGGCTACTACGACGACTACCAGGCCGGATTGGACCCGGCGGGCATCTCCACCCAGGACGTGGAGTTGGCGGCCCGCCTGGACCCGGTCGAAGGCGGCCGGCGCCTCGCGAACTATCTCCGGACGCTGACCTTGGAAGCGCAGACGCTGGCCCGGGCATGCGGTAAGTCTCACCTGCATAACCTTGAGCCCGAGGACTTGGTGGCGCTGACGATCGAGGCGGCGGCGATGGCGCGGGTGCCGCTGGCCGGGACGAGCTGGATCCCGGGCCTCGTGGCGCCCGGCTCGTAGGCGTCGGGCCCTTCCGCACCGCGCCACCGCGCCTGCACGGATCCCGCGGGCATGGCCGGGCGGGGTGGCACCATGATGGCGTGGACACGGACGAGCTCTACGGTCTGCCGCTCGAGCGTTTCGTGCCCGAGCGCAACGCGCTGGCGCGCGGGCTCCGGAACCGCGGCGAGCGCGACGAGGCGGCCGAGGTGGCGGCGCTGCGCAAGCCGTCGGTGGCGGGGTGGGCGGTGAACCAGTTGGTCCGGACGCAGCGTCGGGAGATAGGCGAGCTGTTCGAGGCTGGCGACGCGCTGCGCGAGGCCCACAACGCCGTGCTCGCGGGGAGCGGTGACGGGGCATCGCTGCGGGAGGCGGTCGAGCGCGAGCGTGCCGCGGTCGAGACGCTCACGAGCGCCGCGCGCGGACTGCTGAGCTCCGACGGACACGAGCTCAGCCCGACGATCGTCGACCGGGTGAGCGACACGCTGAACGCGGCGGCGCTCGACGACGACGCGCGCCGCCAGGTCAAGGACGGCCGCCTCGAGCGGGAGCTGCGCCACGTCGGGCTCGGGATGGCGGCCGGACCCGCCCCCGACCGCGGCTCCGGGGCGGGCGCCGGCGCGCCGACACGCCGAGCGCCGCGCGGGGGCCCTCCCGGCGTGGCCGATGTACCCAAGAAGCGGACGGCGAACGAGCGGGCATTCCGAGAACAGGCGCAGGCACGTGAGCGGGAGCGGGCGCAGCAGCGCGCGTTGGAGCGCGAGGCGCGCCGCCGCGTGGAGCGCGCCGAGCGGGGCGCGGAGCTGGCGCTCGAGCGCCGCGACCGAGCTGCCCAGGCGCTCGAGGCAGCCGAGGCGGAGCTGACCGAGGCCGACGCCGAGCTCCGCGAGGCGAAGGCGCGGCTCAGTGAGCTATCGCAATGATGATGACCACGATCACCACCACGACGAGGCCCGCGGCGGCGATGCTGACCGGGCGCTGGCGCCACCAGAACTCGGGGTCGGCCCGGTCGCGGGTGTAGTGGCCTTCGGGCGGGGTGCCGACCCAATCGTCGTCGTCGTCGTCGTACGGGCTCACGTCATCAGCTTATGAGAGAACCGCCCGCGCCCGACCCGACTCGATCATCCCTCGGGATGCTGATCGTCCGCTACGGCATCGGCGGAGCGATGGTTCTCGCCGGCATCGTCCTGCTGATCGTCTCGCCCTCGGGCTTCGGGACCGAGGGCTTCGGCTTGGCCGCCGGCGGCGGCCTGGCCGTACTGCTGCTCAATTTCCTTTACCGGATCGGGGTCAGCGGCGAGCGCGAGCGCGAGGAGGAGGAACGCGCCCGGGAGTACTTCGACGAGCACGGCGTGTGGCCAGACGAGGAGGCCGACCGGCCCATGTAGGTTCTCGGACATGAACTACCGACAACTTGCACGCACCGGAGTGAAGGTCAGCCCGCTCTGCCTCGGCGCGATGATGTTCGGCACATCGGGCAATCCCGACCACGACGACTGCGTCCGGATCATTCACCGAGCGCTCGACGCGGGCATCAACTTCATCGACACGGCCGACGTCTACTCGCGCGGCGAGTCAGAGGAGATCGTCGGCAAGGCGCTGGCCGGCGGGCGGCGCGACAACGTCGTGCTCGCGACCAAGGTGCACGGGACGATGGGCGACGATCCGAATGAGTTCGGCAACTCACGCCGCTGGATCACGCGCGAGGTCGAGAACTCGCTCAAGCGGTTGAACACCGACTGGATCGACCTCTACCAGATTCACCGCCCCGAGTTCGACACCGACCTCGACGAGACGCTGGGCGTTCTGTCCGACCTCGTCCACGCCGGCAAGGTGCGCTACATCGGATCCTCCACCTTCCCGGCGAGCCTGATCGTCGAGGCCCAGTGGGTGGCCGAGAAGCGCGGACGCGAGCGGTTCGTGTGCGAGCAGCCGCCGTACTCGATTCTCGTCCGCGGGATCGAGCAGGACGTGCTCCCGACGTGTCTTCGCCACGGCATGGGCGTGATTCCGTGGAGCCCCCTGGGCGGCGGCTGGCTCACCGGGCGCTACCGCAAGGATCGCGAGCTGCCCCAGACGCATCGAGCGCAACGGGTGCCGGGTCGCTACGACATGTCGCTGCCCGCCAACCAGCGCAAGCTCGAGGCGGCGGACGCCCTCGCCCGGCTGGCCGAGGAGGCGGACATGACCCTGATCGAGATGGCGCTGGCCTTCGTCCTCGAGCACCCAGCGGTGACCGCTCCGATCATCGGGCCGCGGACGATGGAGCAGCTCGAGTCGCAGCTCGGCGCCGCCGACGTCACGCTGTCGGATGAACTGTTGGATCGCATCGACGAGATCGTTCCGCCCGGCGTCACGTTGAACGCGGTCGACGGCGGTTGGGCGAATCCGGGGCTCGAGCCCGGCGCGCGCCGCAGGCGCTGACCGCAGAGGTCCACCCACCGCACACCTGTTCGAAATTCGGTTCTTCGCCGAAAGCGACGCGTCCGACCCCGCGTTCATTCTGTGACAAGGAGGATCGAAGGTGTTGGACGCCAACCAGACTGCGGTCACCGCCGGGGGCTACGCAACCGAGCTCCTGTACGAGTTGTTGGACGCTCACGTCGACACGATGCGCCTCGCCGATGACGTGAACTTGGTTACGGACCCCGCCTGGGCCGCGCATCTCGACTACCTGCGCGACCTGCAGCGAGTCGGCCGCGAGGCGCTCGCCCGGGCCGCGAGCCAGCCAGCCTGACCGACAGCTGTCTCTCTACGGAGCGGCCGGGACGACGACGAGCGGCGCTTCCGCGGGCAGCGCATCGGTGTCGAAGCCGACGTCCTCGAGGCGGTGGACGTGCGGCATCCGCTCGAGGAACGCGTCGTGCGTCTCGAGGAAGCCGATTCGGTGCGTCCGGTAGTGCATCGGGACCACCCAGCGCGGGTTCAGCCGCTCGACGATCGCCGCCGCCTGCTCGGCGCCGATGGTGGGGCCGTCGCCGACCGGGAGGAACATCAGGTCGACCTGCCCGACCGCCTCCGCCTGCTCGTCGCGCAGTGCGCGCTGTCCGAAGTCCCCGAAGTGAGCGACACGCACCCCGTCGAGCTCGAACACGAAGATCGTGTTCGGTCCGCGCTCGGTGCCGGCGGACTCGTCGTGTTCGGAGGCGATGGCGACGATCTCGCCGATCGGCGATTCGAGCCGGCCCGCGGTCGAGCGCAGAACGGCAGGATCACCCTCGATCACTTCCACCCCATTGTGATCAAAGTGCTCGTGCGTGACGAGCACGAGGTCAGCGCCGACGCCGACCGGCACGGGGTACTCGAACTTGATGCCGTGGGCGGCCATCGGTGACGGGTCGCCGAACGGGTCGATGAACACCGTTCCTTCAGCTCCGCTCAGCCGAAACGCGGCCTGGCCATACCAATCGACGCGCATGTCGCTCCTCTCGTCAGGAAGGTCGGTCCCCGGCAGTGGCGCCCAAGCCCGAGCCGGGGCGCGGGCGGAAGCTTACGGATCGAGAGGAAGGGTGATCGAATGGTCGGCGGCGCCTTAGCGGAAGACGGCTTCGGTGGCGACGATCACCAGCGTGACGATCACGCACAGCGCGACAGTCACCATGATCCGGTAGACCTCGGTGCTCTCTCCCATGAGAATCTGGATCAGGCCTGGACGATCAGGATGTGACTCCATCAGCGTGCCGGTCGTCTTTCCGCACGTCGGACATTGGTCGAGCATCGGTCCCTCCCTTCCAAGGGAGCCCATGTGGGTGTTTCGGGGTTGTGGACGGTCTATACCCGGCAGCGGGGGACGCACGCCGCGACACCGTTAAGAAAGTGCCGGGGGTGGTTCCACCGTCACGAGGAAACCGGCTTATGCGCGTGATCGGCAGGTTGCTCGGAGTCTTGACCGTGTAATCGCATTGCCGCGCTTAGCGGCTTGCACCGATCCCGGCCGCGATAAGGTGCCGCGATGCCCGACCGCGCCGCCCTCGTCACCGGAGCCTCCCGCGGGATCGGCTTCGCGCTCGCGGAGGCGCTCGGGGAGGAGGGGTACGCCCTGACCATCACCGCGCGCAAGCCGGACTCGCTCGAGCAGGCGGCGGCGGCGTTGCGTGACCGCGGGTTCGAGGTGGAGGACATCCCCGCCAACCTGGCCGACGCGGATGCGGTACTCCAGGTGGTCGGTCGCCATCGCGATCGGTACGGGCGGCTCGACGTGCTCGTCAACAACGCGGGGGTTGGCATCGGCGCGAAGGTGGACGAGCACGAGACGAAGTACATCGACATGCAGCTCGCCGTGAACCTGCGCGCGCCGATCCTGTTCTATCGGGAGTCCGCCGACATGCTCCGCGCCGCCGGCGCCGAGCACGGTGGGGCGCTCGTGGTCAACATGGCGTCGCTCGCCGGTAAATCGCCGCAGGCGTGGCTCTCGGTGTACTCGGCGACCAAGGCCGCACTCGCGGCCTACACGGTGTCGATGAACAAGGAGCTCGCGAAGCACGGCGTGCGGTCGGTGGCGTTCGCGCCGGGCTTCGTCGACACCGACATGGCCGATTACGTCAAGGACAGGATCCCGGCCGAGGAGATGCTTCGCCCGAGTGACATCGCCGAGGCGCTGCGTTTCGTGCTGCGAGTGTCACCGCAGGCGGTGATCCCGGAGATCGTGTTCCAGCGTCCGGGAGAGATCCTGTGAGCGGCGAGCTCGCGGGGCGACGGGTGCTGATCACCGGCGCCGCTCGCGGCATCGGCGCCGCCACAGCCAAGCGGCTGCACGCGCGCGGTGCGCGGCTGGTGCTGGCCGGCATCGAGCCCGATGCGCTGGCGCGTACCGCCGCCGAATGCGGCGACGCGCTGGCCGTGGTGTGCGACGTGCGCGACCGCGAGCGGGTGGAGGCCGCGGTCGAGGCGGCCGCCGAGCACCTGCGCGGATTGGACGTGGTCGTGGCCAACGCCGGCGTCGCCGCGCAGCTGCCGATCGTCGGCGGCGACCCCGAGGTGTTCGAGCGCACGATCGAGGTGAACCTGCTCGGCGTCTATTACACGCTGCGCGCGGCCGGTCCGCACATCGCCCATCCGGGTGGTTATGCGCTCGCGATCTCGTCGCTGGCCGCGGCGGTTCACCCGCCGCTGTTGGGGGCCTACTCCGCGTCGAAGGCCGGCGTCGAGGCGCTCGCCGACTCGCTGCGGATCGAGCTCGCGCGCACGGGCGCCCGCGTCGGCGTCGCGTACTTCGCCGAGCTCGATACCGACATGGTCCGCCAGGGGTTCGGCACCGGAGCCTCCAAGCACATGCGCGCGAGCCGGCGGGCGGCGCTCCGCGTGACACCGCTGACGGCCGGCGTCGACGCGATCGAGCGGGGGATCGCGCGGCGCGCGCGGCGAGTCGTCGCGCCGCGCTGGGTGGCTGCCGTGCTGCCGGCGCGGATGCTGGCCCAGCGCGTCGTCGAGGCCGCCATCCGCTCGTCGGTCGGCGGCGCCCTCGACATCGCCCTCGCCGAGAACCCGCCGCTCACGACGCCCCAGCCGGCCCGCGCGCGGGACGCCAACCCGCTCTCCTAGCCGAACTCTTACGCCCCTCCTACCGACGTCCGACGCAGGACGAGGAACGTCCGTTGCGTCAACCAGAAAGGAGGTGAGCAGATGCGCAGGCTAAAGCCACTGCTGGTAACCGTCGCCGCCACGGCGGCGATCGCGGGCGGCGGCGCGGCGATCGCGAACGCGGCCACGTCGACGTCGAGCAGCTCGACCGGCAGCGGCGCAACCACGTCCTCGACGACGCCGGCGCAGACCAAGACGACCCCGCCGGGGCAGGGCAGCCACGCCCCGCCCGGGCGCGCCGGCAGCGGCTCGCACAACTGTCCGAATATGTGAGCCAGGGCCCCCACCAACCGTACGACCCGGCCGGGCGACCGGTCGGGTCGTCCGCGCCTGCGTTCGATTTCGGACGCCGGGTCGGCCGACCCCGCTGCGCTTCCCGAACCTGATCTCGTCGCCGTTCCGCGACGGCCTGCACGAGGCGTTCGCGTTGGCGATCGTCGCGTGCCCGGTTGCGTCGTGGTCGCGCGGCCAGCGCTACGTCGACGCCGGGGCGGAGGCGACGGTGGCCGTCGGCGAGTTCCGGCGGGGCCGGCAGGTGTCGCGGTAGGGTCGGCGGAGCCGGTGCCGGCGCGGGCCGTCCGTTGGCGACGCCCGTGTGTGGATGACACGCCACTGCCCGGCGCGACACCGGGGGTGTGGCGCGTGATCCACACTAGAAGTGGACGGTGCGCCACTGCCCCTTGGCGCCAGGCATGAGTGGCGTGTGATCCACAGTAGAAGTGGATGGTGCGCCACTGCCCCTTGGCGCCAGGCATGAGTGGCGTGTGATCCACACGATTTAGGGGCCTCGCTGCGCTCGGCGTCCCTGG
>DATBYI010000542.1:0-4805 GCA_036513815.1 Solirubrobacteraceae bacterium | reverse complement strand
GTCGCCGCGCGCCTCGAGCGGCTCGAGGTTGATGCGCTCCGGCCGGATCGCGAGCTTGACCGCGCCCGTCGCGTCGAGCTGGCCCGCCTTCGCCTCGAGCGTGAAATCGCCCAGGCGCAGGCGGCAGGGTCCCTCCCCGTTGCCGCCTCGTTCGACCTGCGCGTCCATCAGGTTCGAGACACCGAGGAAGTCGGCTACGTAAGCATCGGCCGGCTCGTTGTAGACGTCTTCCGGAGTGCCGAGCTGTGCGATACGCCCACGGTTCATGACGGCCAGGCGATCGGACATCGTGAGCGCCTCCTCCTGGTCGTGGGTGACGTAGAGGAAGGTGATTCCCACCTGCTTCTGCAGTGCCCCCAACTCGACCTGGAGCGTCCGGCGGAGCTTGGCGTCGAGCGCTCCAAGAGGCTCATCGAGGAGCAGGACGGCCGGACGGAGGACCAGCGCACGAGCCAGCGCGACGCGCTGTTGCTGGCCGCCCGAAAGCTGGTTGGGGCGCCGCTTCTCATACCCGGAAAGCTGGACGAGTTCGAGCGCCTCGGCCACCCGGCTGTCGCGCTCTGACTTCGCCACCGACTTGTACTTCATACCGAAGGCGACGTTTTCGGCGACGGTCAGGAACGGAAACAGCGCGTAGCTCTGGAAGACCGTGTTGACGTTGCGGCGGTGCGGCGCCAGGTTGCCGACGTCCGCGCCGTCGAGCAGGATCTGGCCGCCCGACGGCGGTTCGAACCCCGCGACCATGCGCAGCGTCGTCGTCTTACCGCACCCGCTGGGGCCGAGCAGCGAGAAGAACTCGCCGGCCTGGATCTCGAGCGAGATCCCGTCGACCGCGGTGACATCGTCGAATCGCTTCGTCAGTGACTCGAGCTTGACATGTCCTCCACTCATGTTCAGTCCTCTCGGGTTCTCAGCCTCTCAGATTCCCGCGACGGCGGTCAGCGCCTCGACGTCGCCCTTTGTCCGTTCGCCCCGGCTCAGCCACTTGTAACCCACGAACCCGATCACGGCGGCGATGAGCGAGACGACCAGCATGATCGTGGCCAGGGCGTTGAGCGCCGGTCCGCTCAGGCCCCCGTGGACGTTGGAGTAGATCAGCACCGACATCGGCTGGGTGTTCGACGTCGAGGACACCTGCTCCACGATCACGAAATCATCCACCGTGCTCGCGAACACGAGTACTGCGCTCGCGAAGATCGCCGGCAGCAGCATCGGCATCAGCACCCGCCAGATCGCTCCGAGCCGCGACGCACCGAGATCCGCGGCTGCCTCCTCGTAGTGCCGTCCGATCGACACCAGCCGGGCACGCACGATGATCGCGGGCCAGCTCAGGTTCCACACCACGAGCCCGGCCACCTCGGCCGGAGTTCCGAGCTTGATGAACGTCAGCCCCTGGGTGACGAGCAGGAACAGCGCCACCGCGAGCAGCAGCTCCGGGATCACGAACGAGAAGATCATCACGAAGTTCAGTCCGTTCGCGGTTCTGCTCCGCCACCGATCGATACCCAACGCGAAGCCGACTCCGATCGGGACGCAGATCGCTGTGGTCAACACGGCGAGCACGATCGTCTGGATCACGGCGTGGTGAAGGCTCGGGTTGTGCAGCACCGAGGTGACCTGCTTGCCGACGTACCACTTCGTAGAGAAGCCTTGCCACGTGGCCTGCGATGCGCCCTTGTTGAACGAGAACAGCACGGCGATGGCGATCGGCAGGATCGACCAGATGATGTAGAGCCAGGTGAAGCCCTCGATCGCCCACGGCCGCCGCCACGGGTTGCCCCGCAGGCGGCCGCGTCCAGCGAGATGGGCCGACTCTGGCGCTGGGGTGGTTACGGGCTCGCCCGTGACGCTCGCCATCACGCGTTCTCCCTCGAGGCACGAGCCGTGCTCACGACGTAGTAGACCATCGGGATGAGCAGCACGACGAGCAGCATCAGCGACAGCACGGCACCTTGCCCGACCTCACCGGGCGAGTCGAGCTGTCCCTCGATCGCGTTGCCGATCATCGTCGTCCCGGGAGCGCCCGACAGCAGCTGGTTGGTGTAGTAGTCACCCAGCATCGGCAACGCGGTGATGAACGTCCCGGCGATCAGGGCCGGCTTGCTCAGGGGAATCGTCACATGCACGAACGTCCGCCACTTGCTGAGCCCAAGGTCTCGGGCTGCCTCGATCATGCTCTGATCGATACGGTCGAGGAAGGCGTACAGGACCAGGATGACGTACGGGATGTATCCGTACACGAGCCCCAGGATCACCGTCACCGATTTGCCGCCGAGCCAATCGGTGTTGCCCGGCAGGCCGAAGAATGAAAGTGCGCTGTTGAAGAAGCCGCCCTGCTGGAGCAGATCGATCCACGCGAGCATGCGCATCATGTAGCTGACCCAGAACGGCGCGATCAGCAGAACCAGGAACAGCGTCTTGCGCGGGCCGGCGTACCGGGAGACGAAATACGCCACCGGGTAGGCGATCGCCAGCGAGATCACGGTGGCGATTGCCGCATAGACGAACGTCCTGAGCGCCGGCGCGCCGATGAATGCCCCGGGTCCGAAGATGTCATGCCAGACCGCGCTGAAATTCCAGCTCGACCAGTGCAGCGGGTTCCACACCGGGACCACGGTCTGGAAGAACTCGTTGACGCCGCCGCCGGCCACCGACAGCATCACGTAGAACGGCGCGATGAACAGGACGAGCAGCCAGATCGCTCCCGGCAGCGCCAGCCCTATCCACAGGCCGCGATTGCGCCGGTCACGGGTGGTTTCGATCGCACTCATCGTCGTACCTACAGCCCCTTGGAGAACGAGTTCCAGGTCGACTCCCAGACGGCGTCCGCCGCCGGGGGCAGTTCGAGCTGGAACAGGCCGTGGCGGAAGTAATCCGGTAGGACCACCGTCGACGCCAGCTGGGGAGGCAGCAGTTGCTCCTTGGTCAGCTTGGCCGGGGTGACCTCGGTCAAGGGCTGCATGTAACCGACGTAGCTGTAGTTGTTCAGCGCGTTGTCCACGTCGAGCATGTAGTTGATGAAGAGGTGAGACAGCACCGGGTTTGAGCCGCCGGTCAGATTCACCATCAGGTCGTTGGCGACGGGGCCCTTTCGGTCGGCCGGGAACCAGTAGCCGATCGTGTCGATCGAGGTCCCTTTGGCGAGGTAATCGGCCGCGGTGGCCATGTCACCCGACCACGCGTGGTGAATCCACGTCTTGCCGTCCGGGACGTCGGTGTAATCGTTGTTGTCGATCCGCACCCCGGTGAGGGCCGATAGCTGCGAGAGCGCGTTGCCGGCAGCGTGGATCTGCGCCGTGCTCGTCGTGTTGAGGTCGGTGTTGCCGGCCCGCAGGAGCGCGAGGCTGATCGTCTCCCGGTAGTCGTCCAGCACGGCCACCTTGCCCTTGTAGGCCGCCCCTTGCCAGGGCATGTTCCACGAGGGGGCGAGATTCACCTTGTCCTTGCGCCAGGCGATCCCCGTGGTGTAGATCGAGTACGGCGTCGTGTATTGCCAATCCTGGTCGTAGAACGGGTTCCCCGTAGTCCGGTAGTCAGGCCACACGTTGGCGATGTTTGGGATGTAGTTGTGGTTGAGCGGCCTGATCAACTTCTCCGCGACCAACTGTCCGAGCACGGGAACGGTCGGGAAGAACACGTCGAACTTGAGCTCCCCGCTCGTCAGCTTGGCGAGCGCCTCCTCGATCGTGTTGAACGTCGTGATCGAGTACTTGCAGTCGTGCTTCTTACAGAAGCTCTTGACCACGGCCTCGTTGATGTACGCGACCCAGTTGTAGAGCTGGAGCGTCGCTCCCTTTTCGGGCTCGAGGCCCGAGGCGATCTGTTTGTTGTCGGCATACAGCGGCCATTTCACACCGCCGTGGGGGGTGTTGCGGGGCAGCGGGGGATCGGCGCTCGCCGCACCGGCCGGGTTCGTCGTGCTACACCCGGCGAGCAATCCGCCGAGCGCGAGCGCGCCGCCGGCGGCGAGCAGCTGGCGGCGAGAGATCGCACTCTCCTCCCAATTTGGTCTGCGCCGGACCCCTCTTTCGATCCATCCGTCACGTGGATGCACGTGCGCTCCTGGGCTCGCGAAGGTCGCAGCCGAGCTCGCTCTCGGCCAGCGCCAGGCATCGGTCCACCATCCGCTCCGGAGTCACATCGGGCTGGCCCAGCGTGACCTGAACGCCGAGCCCGTCCATTAGACCGCTCAGCGCGAGCGCGAACTCGTCGGGGTCCGCGTCGGCGTCGAACTGGCCCTCCTGCTGACCCTCGCGCACGATGTCGGCGATCAGCTTGCGCTGACGGCGGTCGAGCCGGAAGTACGTATCGCGCACGGCGGGATCCCGGCGGGCACGCACCCACATCTCCATCCACAGCGTCCAGTCGCTCAGCCCACCGGGACCGAGGCTCGTCTCCTCGATCAGGTGCACGAGCTTGTCGGCCGCGCCCTCCTGCCGCGCCTGGCCCTCGGTCAGGCGCTCGTAGAAGACGCGGTCGGTCTGGTCGACCGCCTCCTCGAGCAGACGGTCCTTGGACTCGAAGTAGTAGAGGATCGTCGGGGCGCTCGTCCCGGCTCGCTCCGCGATATCGCCGATGCGAGTGTCGAACAGACCGCGCTCGTAGAGCACCTCGGCGGCCGCCGAGATGATCTGCGGTTTACGCAGATGCTCGACCTTTGGTCGCGGACTCACCCTCTTCTCACCTTCAAGTGTGACGTATACTGAACGGCCATTCAGAAAACTACAGCGGTTCGGTCGTCGCTGTCAAGGAGTTATTCGAGTGGTCGACGTCGCAGTGTTGGGGGCGGGACTAGCGGGATTGAG
>DATBYI010000541.1:0-7477 GCA_036513815.1 Solirubrobacteraceae bacterium | reverse complement strand
GCCGATGAAGCTCTCGTGCAGCTTGAGCGCGTCGAGCGGCAACGCTCGCAGCCTCGCGAGCGGCGACGCGCCCGCGCCGAAGTCGTCCAGCGCGATCCGCACGCCGGTCGCCTTGAGGCGTTCGAGCGCATGGATGGCGAGTCCGGGATCCTCGGCCACGGCGGTCTCGGAGATCTCGAGGCAGACGGCCGCCGGGTCGATTTCGCCGGCTTGGAGGGCGCGGTCGATGACGCCGGGCAGCCCGGGGTCCCGCAACTGGTGGGCTGAGATGTTCAGCGACAGCGCCATCTCGGGCTTGCGCGCGCGCCACTGGACGAGCTGCGCGACCGCTTGCTCGAGCACGAACCGGCCGATGGGGACCGCGAGCCCGATGTCCTCGGCCACGGGGAGGAACTCCCGGGCCGCGATCAGCCCGCGGGTGGGGTGCTGCCAGCGCACGAGGGCCTCGACGCCGGCCACCTCGAACAGGTCGTGCAAGACGAGGCTGGGTTGGTAGTGGACGCGCAGCTCGCCTCGCTCGACCGCCTGGCGGATGGCCGCCTCGAGCTCGATCCGCTCGATCGCCCGCCGCCTCGACTCCTCGTCGAACAGCTCGAAGCGAGACCGGCCCTGCTCCTTGGCCCGATACATCGCGGCGTCAGCCTCGCGGATCACGGTCTCGGGCGCGACGGTCGGGTCCGAGACCACCGCGATGCCGACGCTGACCGTGACCGACAGCTCGGCACCGTCGATGTGGACCGGGTGACGCGCGGCCTGGCAGATGCGGTCGGCGATGAGGACCACCTCGCGCTCGGCGGCGAGGTCCTCGAACAGGAACGTGAACTCGTCCCCACCGAACCGCGCCACCGTGTCCATCGGGCGCAGCAGACCGCTGAACCGCTCCCCGAGGATGGCGAGGACCTGGTCGCCTGCCGCGTGTCCGCGCGAGTCGTTGATCTGCTTGAAGTTGTCGAAGTCGAGGAACAGCACGGCGAGCTGCGCCCCCGAGCGCCGCGCGCGTTCGAGCGCGACGCCGAGACGGTCCAGGAACAGCGCGCGGTTGGGGAGGGCGGTGAGCTGGTCGTGGAGCGCCTGGTGGGCCAGCTCGGTCTCGGCGCGCTTACGCTCGATCGAGTGGATGAGAGCGCGGCGGAGCACCGCCGCATCGAGCGCGGGCTTCACCAGGCAGTCCTGAGCGCCTTCCCGGACGGCGCGCATGGCCACGAGCTCGTCCTCGTCGGGTGCGAGGAGCAAGATCGGGACCTCGGGCGCGGACATGCGGACGTACTGAAGGAGCGTCATCGTGTCCTCGCTGCAAACGTCGAGCAGCACGCAGCAGCCCGGGTGGTCGACCACCGCCTGGGCGGCCGCAGCATCCCACGTGGCATAGGTCAGCAGCTGCGCGCGCTTCCACGTCTCGCGCAGCAGTTCGTCGATCAGCCGCGCCGTACGGTAATCCGAGGAGACCAGCAGGACCCGAATCGGCCCCGCATGGACCGAATCGTCCAGCAATGAAACCCCTTCACCGAGCAAGAGCTCTACATCCTTGTTTAAACCTGCCCACCATGATTAAGGCGGCTTTACCCAAGAAACTTGTGGATCAGGCAAAAAATTCCCTGATGAGGTGGAGGTTCGGATCGTCCTTGGTTCCGCGCTCAGTACGGCTCGGGCGGGGGGAGCGGTAGCGTGCGGAGACCTCAGAGCCTCCGGGTCAGGCTCGCGCTCGCCACGGCCGGGTCGATCGTGGCCGCGCTCGCCCTGTTCGGGGTGGCGACGGTGCTCGTCGTCCGCCACGAGCTCCGCTCCTCGCTCGACAACGCGCTCCGCCAGCGCGCGGTGCAGGTGGCCGAGCTCGCCGTCTCGGCGCCGGCCCTGCTCAACACCCCGGGTGCTCTCGAGAGCCCGGTGTCCGGGCACCAGATCGTCGTCGAGGTGCTCGATTCCCGCGGCCGAATCCTCGCCCGATCGCTGACCCTGGGGGCAAACGTCCTGCCGAACGACCGGCTCGTCCAAGCTGCGCTCGCGTCGGGCGCGACCGGCTTCGAGGACGTCGAGATCGACGATCACGTGTTCCGCCTGCTCGCCGCGCCGATCGCGCTGTCCGGCCCGGCGGCCGGGGGCGCCGTCCTCGTCGCCTCGGACACGACCGACATCACGCAGACGAGCAACCATCTGGCAGGCCTGGTGGCGCTGATTGGGATCGGGGTGGCGTTGCTGGCGGCGCTGGTTTCGGCCGTTCTGACGCGCCGGGGTCTGCTTCCGTTGCGGCGCCTCGCGGTGGCCGCGGGGGAGATCGAGCGGACCGCGGACCCCGCGCGTCGGCTGCCCGAGGGCGCCGCGGCGGACGAGATCGGGCAGCTCACGGGCGTGCTGAACCGGATGCTGGCGTCGCTCGAGGCCGCGCGGACGGGCGAGCGCCGGTTCCTGGCCGACGCGTCGCACGAGCTGCGCACGCCCGTGACCACGCTGCTCGGGAACGCCGAATACGCGGCCCGCCACGGCGCCGACCCCGAGGTGGTTGCCGAGCTTGTGCGCGATGCGCGCCGACTAGCCAGGCTGGTCGACGACCTGCTCGTGCTGGAGCGGGCCGGCGCCACCGTGGAGGAGGGCGTCGCGGTCGATCTGGCCGAGGTGGTCGACGAGGTGGGTGCAAGCCACGCCGGGGTGAACGGTCGAATCGTCTCGGCGGACGTCTCGCGTGTGTTCGTGCGGGGCGATCGGGCCCAGCTCGTTCGCGCAGTCGAGAATCTCGTCGAAAACGCGCTCGTGCACGGCCCGGCCGATGGGGTCGTGACGATCTCGGTTGGTTTGGTGGGTGGGCGGGCGCTGCTGACCGTGCGCGACGAGGGTCCCGGGCCGGAGGTCGCCGACCGCGCGCGGCTGTTCGAACGGTTCTATCGGGGGGGCGGGACTTCGGGCCGTCCCGGGTCCGGTCTGGGCTTGTCGATCGTCTCGGCCATCGTCGCGCGGCACGGTGGCGCGGTCCGCGTGGACGGGTCGGCCTTCACGCTCGAGTTGCCCGCGCTCGATGACGTTGATATGACGTCGCGGGAGTAGCGTTTGTTGGTTGCGGGAATTCTCATATTGGTCTTACTGAGCGCTGACAGTCTCCCCCGATAGTGAAGGCACGATGGGCAGTCAGATGACCATGGGTCCCGAGGGCGCTTCCGGCGCGGATCGGTCCCGCGCGGCGCTGTTGCGAGACTCGGCGCTCTCGCGAATCCGTCGCACGCGACGCTGGGTGATCGTGGGCACGGCGGCGCTGACCGCCGGGTTCGCGGCGCTCGTGGCCTCGGTGGCGCCGGGAAGGTCGCTCGCCTCGAAGTCTTCGTCCACCGGGTCTGGTGTCGCGACCACGGCCTCCGCGACAGGGAGCAGCCAGGGTTCGCTCCCCAGCCTGCCGGCGCCGGCGAGCGCCGGCGAACTGGGGCTGCAGGGCCCCAATCAGGCGCCGTCGCCCGCGCCGTCGCAGCCGCAGCCCTCCCAGCCCTCCCAGCCGTCCCAGCCGTCTCAGTCACAACCATCGCCCTCGCAGCAATCGCAGCCCCAGAGCGCGCCGGCTCCGCAGCCCTCCGGGCCCGTTGTGTCGGGCGGGTCTTAGCTCCAAGCTCTACACCACGATGCCGTCTGAGAACCTGATGCGCCTGGAGGCGTTCGGTGGCGTCGCTGTGGTCGGGGTGGCTTCTGCTGCTCCTGCCGATGACGCTCTCGCGCGCGCCGTCGGGGTCGTGGAGCAGACAGTGGCGGAGTTCGACCACGCGTGTTCGCGGTTCCGCGCGGATTCGGAGCTGTCGGTCTTGAATGCGTCTTCGGGGCGCGCGATCTCGGTGGGGTCGGTCCTGCTCGATGCGGTAGGCGCCGCGGTTCGCGCGGCGCGTCTGACCGACGGTGACGTCGACCCGACGGTCGGAGAGGCGCTGATCGCGCTCGGATACGACCGAGACTTCGAGCTGCTCGAGGACTCGGCTCCCATACCCGTGCCGCCGGTGGCGCGGATCCCGGGGTGGCGGACCGTCGTGGTCGATATCGAGGCGAGCACGGTTCGCCTGGCTCCCGGCGTGACGCTCGACCTCGGCGCAACGGCCAAGGCGCTGGCCGCCGATCGCGCGGCGGCCGCGGCGTTTGACGTTGTCGGCTGCGGGGTGCTCGTGTCGTTCAGCGGCGACCTCGCGATCGCCGGGCCGGCGCCGGAGGATGGGTGGCGGGTGCGGGTGACCGACGATCACCGAGCGGGCCCGGATGCGCCCGGTCAGTGGATCTCGCTGCACTCGGGCGGGCTCGCCACATCGAGCACCGCAGTCCGACGGTGGCGCACCGGCGCCGGTGTCGCGCACCATCTCGTCGACCCGGCGACCGGACAGCCGTCCGACAGCGTGTGGCGCACGGCGAGCGTGACGGCGCGCTCGTGCCTCGACGCGAATATCGCCAGCACCGCGGCGATCATCCGCGGCTCGTCGGCGGTTGGCTGGCTCGAGCGGTTGGGGCTGCCGTCGCGATTGGTGGGTGTGAACGGAACCGTTGCGCACGTTGCCGGCTGGCCGTGCGAGGGAGACGACCTACCCGTGGTTTCGGCGGTCGGTGTGGATGCGGACGGGAGCGGCGCATGAATCCGGTGTTCGCCTCGACGCTCAGCCCGTTCGCCTCGACGCTCAGCCCGTTCGCGTCGACGCTCAGCCCGAGCTGGTACTGGTACCTCGCGCGCGGGACGGGCGCGGTGGCGCTCGTGCTGCTGACCGCGAGCGTCGTGCTCGGAATCTTGGGCTCGGTCCGCTTCACGGCCGGGCCGCGCTGGCCGCGCTTCGCTGTCGACGCCGTCCACCGCGACGTGTCGCTGCTGGTCATCGTCGTGCTGGCCATCCACATCATCACGAGCGTCCTCGACGGCTTCGCCCCGATCACCCTGCTCGACGGCGTGATCCCGTTCGTGACGCCGTACCGCCCACTGTGGATGGGGCTCGGCACGTTGGCCTTCGACCTGCTGCTGGCGATCGCGATCACCAGCCTCGTCCGCCGCCGGCTCGGTTATCGCGCCTGGCGCGCGGTCCACTGGCTCGCCTATGTGAGCTGGCCGGTTGCCGTGCTGCACGGGCTCGGCACCGGCTCAGACGTCAAGCAATGGTGGATGCTGGCGTTGACCGTCGCGTGCGTCGTGTCGGTGCTGGTGGCCGTGTGGACCCGGATCGCGCACGTGTCGGGAGAGCACGCCGGTCTTCGCGCGCCGGCCACGGGGCTCGCCGTGATCACCCCGATCGGGCTGGCCATCTTCACGCTGGCCGGTCCGCTCCAGACGGGATGGGCGCGGCGGGCGGGGACGCCGGCGTCGTTGCTGACTCCTCACGCCGCGTCGTCTTCGGCGCCGGCGCCGTCGTCGTCGGCTTCGACTCCGACTTCGACTTCGACTTCGACTTCGCCGGGGGCATCGAACCCGCTCGCGAGCTCGTTCTCCTCGACGCTGTCGGGGAGCCTGAACGAAAGCCCGGCCTCGGGCGGAGCGATCGTCAACCTCGCTCTGCGCGTCGACGGTCGGGTGCACGGCCAGATGCGCGTCCGGCTCGGTGGCGTCCCGGTCGGAGGCGGTGCCGGCCTGTCGATGACCGGCAGCCAGGTCGATCTCGCCGTGGCCGGCGTACCGTCGGTCCTCGAGGGCCGGATCGTCTCGCTGCGCGGGACGAACTTCGAGGCTCGAGTGGCGAACAGCCAGGGCACGATCGTCGACCTGCAGGGCCAGCTCCAGATCAACAACTCGACTAACGCGGTGACGGGGACCCTGTCGGGCGCGCCGGGCGGGACGACGGGATGACGACGATGGGCGGAACTGGAATGGGTGACGGGGGCCACCAGGGTTTGCCGCGTCTGCTCGCGGGCCTCGGACCCGGGGGTGAGCCGATGACGCTCGCGACGCACACGCGGATCCATGGCCCGCTGCCGAGAGTCTCGTCCCACCAGCTGATCGAGGAGGTGGAGCGAAGCGGCCTGCGTGGGCGCGGCGGGGCGGACTTCCCTACCGCCCGCAAGCTGCGCGCGGTGGCGGCGGGCCGGCGGACTGGGCCGGTGGTCGTCAACGGCTCGGAGACCGAGCCGGCCAGTGCCAAGGACCGCCTGCTGCTCGCGCGCCTGCCACACCTCGTCCTCGACGGAGCGCTGCTCTCCGCCGGCGCGGTCGGAGCGTCCGAGGTGATCGTCAAGGTCGGCTCCGGCGCGGTCGATGCGGTGCGGTCGTTGGAGATCGCGTCGGCTGCGCGCGAGCACGAGGCCGTCTCGATACAGGTCGTGTCCGGACCCGAGGGCTATGTGGCGGGCGAGGAGAGCGCTGTCGTCCACTATCTGAACGGCGGGGGATCGCTGCCCACATTTGTGCCCCCGCGTCCGTTCGAGCGCGGCTACCGCGGAAGGCCGACGCTGATCCAGAACCCTGAGACGCTCGCCCAGGTGGCGCTCGTGGCGCGCTTCGGCTCGCGCTGGTATCGCGAGCTCGGCACGCAGGCCGACCCGGGTTCCGCGCTCGTCACGATCACCGGGACGGTCGCCGCCCCCGGCGTCTACGAGCTCGCGTTCGGAACCTCGATGCGGGACCTGCTCGACGCGGCCGGGGGGCCGACCGAGCCCCTTCAGGCCCTGCTCGTCGGCGGCTACTTCGGCACGTGGGTCGACGCGCGCTCGGCGGTCGGTCTGCGCCTCGCGCGCGAGGACCTTCGCTCGGTGGGCTGCTCGCTCGGCTCCGGGGTCCTGATCGCGCTCGGCGAGAGCGCGTGCGGACTGCACGAGAGCGCTCGTGTGATCGCGTACCTGGCCGAGCAGTCGGCGGGCCAGTGCGGGCCGTGCGTGTTCGGCCTGCGCTCGATCGCCGACGCAGTGGGTGCGCTCGCCGCCGGAGTCGCGGGACCCCGCGAGCGCGACCGCGTGCTGCGCTGGGCGTCCGAGATCCGCGGGCGGGGAGCCTGCCACCACCCCGACGGCGCGGTCCGGTTCGTCGAGAGCGCGCTGCGGGTGTTCGGGGCTCAGATCGAGGCCCACCAGCGAGGCCGCTGTCAGGCCAGGCCGGCGGGGCTGCCGCTGGGCGACGGCGTGATGCGCGTGCCGGGTGGACGGCTCGGTGAGCTGCGCAAGGCGGCGGCGCGGTGAGCACCAGGCTGCGACTCAACCCGATCACCTGCGAGGCGCACGGCCTGTGCGCCGAGCTTCTGCCCGAGCTGATCCGCCTCGACGACTGGGGCTATCCGATCCTCGACGAGTCCGAGGTGCCGCCCGACCTGATCGGGCTCGCCCGGCGCGCGGTCGACCAGTGCCCGACGCTGGCGCTGCTACTCGACGAGGCCTAGCCGCGCTTAGGAGTCCGAGCGGCCCGCCCCCGGCGCGGTTTGCCGCTCCGGGAACGGCGGGCACCCGGCGATGGGCCGTGGGGAATCGCCGTCGCCAGCGGGCCCCTGGCGACCGACCTGCAAGACCTGCCAACGGAGCCGCCCCACGCGGGCCGTGGCAGACCGCGCATCCCCCGCAT
>DATBYI010000540.1:0-3327 GCA_036513815.1 Solirubrobacteraceae bacterium | reverse complement strand
CGTTGACCGCACGCCGGTAGCCGAAGCAGACGAGGTAGAGCGTTCGGATGTACATGACCGCCTCGAGCCGCTCGAGTTCGTCCTCGGTCGGCTCGACGTGTCGGCGGTAGGCGTTGACGGCGGCGTCGATGCGCTCCTGGTGTGGCCGACGTGGGTTCCACGAACCCGTGCCCCAGACGAGGTAAGCGAAGTCCGCGAGGCGCGGTCCGCGCCCGGACGCCTTCCAGTTGATCGCGACCGGCCCTTGTCCGGTCAGGACGGCGTGATCGGGAGCGTGAAGGAGATTTCCGTGGAGCAACCCTTCCGGAAGGCCGTGACCGTCGTCTGCCGAGCGCACCTTGTCCCTGAGCCGCTCGAATCGCTCGCGGTCGGCACCCACGACCTTGGTATCGACGGCGTCGAGGAACGACAGGGCGGCCAGCAGGTCCTGGCGCGGCGTGCCCTCACGGCTCGGGTCTTCACCACTTGCCCCACCCGGACGGCTGACGGAATCGTCGTACGGCAGCGTGTGCAGCCGTCCGAGCAGCTCACCCATCATGGCGAACTTCTCCACGCCGTCGGGGAGCTGGACGCCTTCGACGAGCCGCGTGACGAGGACCGCACTCCCGTCGAAGTCAGACACCGGATCATCGACCGCCAAGCGCTCGGCGGGATAGCCGTGTCGCTCCAGGAAGCGCAGGATCGCGGCATCGCCTTCAACGCCGGCTCTCGGACGAGCGGGCGGAAACGCTCGGGCGACCCACGGATCGCCGTCACGCCTATCAATGCGGAAAACGTACGTCTTGTGCACGCTGAGCTTGGTCGCCGCGACCGGATCAATGCCGTAGCGATCCCCGAGATGGGCAAGCAGCCGCTCGGCAACGGGCTCATGGTCCATTCGCGCACCAAGACCCTCGAGATCCGTCAACGCTTCCGTGTAGCGCTGCCCAGTCTCCTGGGCGTGGCGCCGGACAACCTTCTTGAAGCTGGCTTCCTTGGTCATCGACAAGCCTCTCCGTCACACCGTCGTCCCCCAGTGACGCGGCGTCGGAAGATGGCCTGTGACATTGACGACCGAGAGGGCGAATCCCCTTCGCCAATGGAACCCCGACTGGGGCGGATGTTCCACGGCTCGGCGACCGGTCGCCGCCGTGAACACACTATCCCTGACGCGCTCGGACTTTGTCAACCGCCTTCACGGTGACTATCCGCTGCGCAAGACCGGAGTGCGATCATGCGGGGCATGACTGGCTCTACCGCCTTGGTCACCGGCGCCACCGGCGGTATCGGCCTGCACATCGCCCGCCAGCTCGCCGACCAGGGCTGGCACGTACTCCTGGGTGTCCGCGACGAGACGCGGGGCGCGGGGGTCGCCGCGCAGTTCGGAGGTCGTCCTCTGTTGCTCGATGTCACCGACGCGGGCTCGATTGCGAGAGCGGCCGCACTGGTGCCCGAACTCGATGTTCTGGTCAACAACGCGGGCATCTCGCTTGACACCGGAACGCGGGTGACCGACACCGACGTCGAGGTCTTCCGCCGCACGTACGAGACCAACGTGTTCGGTGTGGTCGCGGTGACGAACGCATTCTTGCCCGCGCTTCGCCGCTCGGTGCATCCGCGGATCGTCAACGTGTCAAGCGGTACCGGATCCCTGACCTGGAGCACTGGCCCCAATCCTCAGTTCGACTACCAGGCAGCCGGGACGGGCTCGGGTGCGGCATACCGCTCCTCCAAGACCGCTCTCAACGCGGTGACGGTCTTTTACGCGCAGGCGCTCGCCGGGTTCAGGGTCAACGCACTCGCGCCCGGCCTGCGCGCCACGAACCTCAATCCCCGAGCCGCCGCCGCGGGCGGCGACCCAGCGGATGCGGCAGCGGGCGTCGTCGGGCTGGCGCTGCTGCCGGACGATGGCCCCACGGGCCAGCTGTTCTCATGGGACGGGACGGTCGTGCCCTGGTGAACGCCGCAGTCACCCTCCGCCGCGCCGTCACGCCGGGGACGCTCTAGCGCCTGCGGAAAGCGGCGCTCAGTGCCGTGGTGCTGTGGGTCCACATGTTGTCGGCGACGTTGATCGTGACTCCGGGGGGGACGATCTGGTCGATGCGGTCGAGCAGATCGGTGGAGAGGTCGATGCCGTCGGCGGCGAGGTAGGTGTCCAGGTGCTCCATGGTGCGAGGGCCGATGATCGCGGCGGTGACCGCGGGATGGCGGGTGACGAACGCGATCGCCATCTGGATCAGGCTGAGTCCGGCCTCCTCGGCAAGTGCTCCGAGAGCGTCGGCAGCGTCGAGCTTGGTCGCGTTGGCCGGGTTGGCTGCGTCATACACCCCGGGGAAACGCTGCGCGCGGGCGGCTGAGCCAGGCCCGCTGACGTGCGCGCCTTTGCGGTACTTCCCCGACAGCCAGCCACCGGCCAGGGGGCTGTAGGTCAACACGCCCATTCCGTGGCGCAGGCAGGTCGGCAGTACGTCGTGCTCGATCGCGCGGGTCAGCATGGAGTACGGAGGCTGCTCGGTGCGGAACCGCTCGTGACCGCGGCGCTCGGCGGTCCACTGGCCCTCGACGATCACCGAGGCCGGAAACTTGGAGGCGCCGAACGAACGGATCTTGCCCGCGTGCACGAGGTCCGACAGCGCGCTCAGGGTCTCGTCGAGATCGGTGTTCGGATCGGCAACGTGCAACTGGTAGAGGTCGATCCAGTCCGTCTGAAGCCGCTTCAGCGAGCCTTCCACCGCCTCGATGATCCATCGCCGGGAACCTCCCCGATGGTTGCGGTTCTCGTCGAACGGCAGCCCCACCTTGGTCGCGAGCACGACGTGCTCGCGCCGACCACCGGCGAGCGCCTTGCCGACGATCAGCTCTGACTCGCCGGCGGAATACGCGTCGGCGGTGTCGACGAAGTTGATCCCCGCGTCGAGCGCGCGATGGATGATGCGGACCGCGTCGTCGTGGTCCGTGTTGCCGGCGGCCCCGAACATCATCGCGCCCAGGCAGAGGTTGCTGACCGAGACGCCAGTGCGTCCCAGAGTCCGGTAATCCATGGAGAGCTCCTTGTATGGCCGCGAGGGATCGCGGCAGTAAGAGAAAGTTCCGCAGCGAAGCGGATAACTTGTCCGGTTACTGTAGCGGATAGACTATCCAGTTAGCAAATCCATGTCCGAATCACCCGCTCGACCAACCCTCTCCCGACCAACCCCCGCCCGACCAACCGTCAGACGCGCGGACGCCGAGCGCAACCGCGACAAGATCCTCGCCGCCGCCCGCGCCGCGTTCTCCGATACCGAAGCGGTCGTGTCGATGGCCGAGATCTCCCGCCGGGCGGGAGTCGGCATGGCGACCCTGTACCGC
>DATBYI010000539.1:0-4674 GCA_036513815.1 Solirubrobacteraceae bacterium | reverse complement strand
TCAGGCGCTTGGGAACGGCCGAGTGGGCAGTACTCGAGCGGTGTGCGCACGTAGAGCGCGATTTGCGAGGCGGTCAGGCGATTCAGAAGAGCGCTTGGCAGACGATCGAGGACTCCCCCAAGGAGGCCGAGGACCCGACATCGCCGCGCCTGAACACTTCACCTCCCCGCCCTCTGGCCCCGCAACAGCAGCACCAACGCAGTTGCGCGGTGGATCCGGGCTAACTTCGGGCGCGGCGCTGACGTTAGGCGCTGCTGTTCCCATCCCTTCCAGGCGCCGGAACGGCGGCTATCACGGGAACGGCCGCTCCGTTTGTCAGGGAGCCCTCGGCGCGGCCGGCCAGGGCGTGGCCGATGTCCGCGAAGGCTTGGGTGAACTCGGATGGGATGACGAAGACGGTGTTACCCTCGCCGCGTGCGAGCTCCGGGAGCATCTGGAGGTACTGGTAGCTCAGGAGCTTCTTGTCCGCGTCGCCTTTGTGGATCGCGTCGAACACTGTCGCGATCGCTTTGGCCTCGCCGTCGGCGCGCAGGATCGCGGCCTGGCGGGCGCCTTCGGCTTTGAGCACGGCTGACTGTTTCTCGCCCTCGGCGGTCAGGATCTGCGCCTGCTTTTCTCCCTCGGCGGTGAGGATCGCGGCGCGGCGGTCGCGCTCGGCGCGCATCTGCTTCTCCATCGCGGTCTTGATGTCCGCGGGTGGATCGACCGATTTGATCTCGACCCGGTTGATGCGGATGCCCCATTTGCCGGTGGCCTCGTCGAGCACGGTCCGTAGCTCGGTGTTGACGTTCTCGCGCGCGGTTAGCGTCGCCTCCAGTGTGAGGCCGCCAATCACGTTTCGGAGCGTGGTGACCGTCAGCTGTTCGATGGCCTGGAGCGGATTGGCGATCTCGTACGTGGCTGACCGCGCCTCGGTGACCGTGAAGTACAGCACGGTCTCGATGCCCACGACGACGTTGTCTTCGGTGATCACCGACTGCGGTTTGAAGTTCACGACCTGTTCGCGCAGGTCGACCAGGGGTCGGACGCGGTCGATGAAGGGCGAGACGATGGTCAGGCCCGGCTCGAGCGTGCGGTGGTAGCGGCCGAGTCGCTCGACCACGCCGGCGCGGGCCTGGGGAATCACCTTGATCGTGCGCGCGGCAACGAACAGGGAAAAGAGCAGCACTACAGCGATGATTATCAATACGACCATGGGAGCAGAGCCTCTTTCGATTTGCGGGACTAGGGGATGACAAGCGCGGTGGCACCGCGAATCGCGACCACCTCGACCACGCTGCCAGTCTCAATCACAGCGCCGTCGTCAAAGCTGCGCGCGGTCCAGAGCTCACCGTCGATCTTTACGCGGCCAACGTCCTCGTCGTTGGCAATCCGTTCGACCACCAGAGCCCTGTGGCCAACCAGGGCGGCGGCGCCGGTGCGGAGGGCGACGGCCGGGCGTCCGCGGCGCAGCGCAAGCGGGCGCAGGGTGCGGAGCGCCAGCACCGAGAGCAGCACGAAGGTCACAAGCGAGATGGCCGCGCCCGCCCCGGCGAGGCTCGCGATGGCGGCAGCCGACGCGCCGGCGGCTAGCGGGGCGAGGAACAACCCGCGAGCGTGCAGCTCGCCTGCTCCGAGCAAGAGTGCTGCGACTAACCAGATGATCCAGGTGTCCATGCCGTCGTCATCCTCGGTCAGCATCTTGGGTGGGCGCGTACGCCGGCGCTCGCGGGGGTGATATCTCGGTACCGGCCACAGTTCTACTATAGCGCGTCGTAGATCATCGAATCGACCCTCTTCCGCCTCGCCGCGGACTCCCGGGAAGGTTCCCCCGGCGCCGGTCGTCTATCTAGACGAGCGATCTACTACGCGGCGTCGGAGCACGATTCGCTCATTCGCCCAACCAAGCAACCAGGAGCTGACCACCATGAACCTGAAGAGATCCCATCGCCAGTACGCCCGTCGCCTCGAGTTCCTCGACGCGCTGATGGACAGCTACATGAACTGGCGCGACCACAGCCGCGCGGTCGACGAGTCCTATCGGAGATGGACCGACTCAACCGGCCGTGAGCGCGGCATCGCCTACGACCAGTACCTCAACGCCCTCGACCGCGAAGAGCGCGCCGCCCACGGCTACAAGCGTACCCTCGAGCACGCCCAAGCGACATAGAGCCCGAGACCCGATCTACCTCGAGCTCTTTCACGGCGTCAACGCGTTCCGCAGGCTGCCCGGACTGGCGTAAACGATCTCCATCGCGATTCATCTCGCCGGTGCCGTTCATGAACCTCGAAGCGCCGTTAGCGCGTGAGTGGTGACTTTCGAAGTCGGCTCTCGGGTGTGAGCTGATCTGGTGGCGTGTGTTTATGCGGGCCGGGGGCCCAGGGATCAGCTGAGGCCTGAAGCTTCGGCTCCGCTGCTCGGCGACCCGCGCACCCACGCGATCCTCGCCGCCGGCATCGATCGCCTGCACCCACGCGGCCTCGGGCGGCTCGGCCAGCGGGTGGAACCCGTTACCGGCCGGTCCAGGCTAACGCGGCGTAGTGGCTGAGCCGGGGTCGTCCTCGGAAGCGGCGGCAGGGGGTCCTGCCATCGGGGGGTTGTCGTGGTGCTCGCCGCTCACCGATCGCTTGAATTCGCTGAGTCCTTGGCCGAGGGCGCGGCCAGCGTCGGGGAGCCGTTTGGGTCCGAGGAACACGAGGGCGACGATCAGGATGATGATCAGATGGGTGGGCTCGAGAATTCCGGTAAGCATGGCGGTGTCCTTTAGTAGAGGTGACCCGGTCGCGGCCCGAGGTGGCCGCGACCGGGTCCAGTGAACCGTGATGGTCAGATGGGTGACCGCATCCGGCGGGCGCTCCGGACCGGCGTCAGCCGGTCCGGCGCCCGGCGGCGTCGGCTTTCCTGGCCAGCTCCATGACGGTGCTGAAGAAGCCGGCCGATTGGCCTTCGAACAGACGATCAGCGGTGAACGACTTGATCGTGGCCACAGCGCCTCCGTCGCGGTCCAGCGTTGGCCGCACGATCGCGCAATGGGGCAGGTGGCCACTGATGAACTCGCACGGGGTCGGAAAGATCAGGTTCGCCTGCACCAGCGCGCCGCGCGGATCGGCATCCAAGTTGGGGATGGTCAGGCCGGTGACTGGGTCGGTGACGGGGGCGACCGGGGCGTTGACGGCGTTGCCGGCGTCGTCCTGCCAAGTGGCGAAGTGCAGCGCCTCGGCTGGGCCGATGCTCGACACGATCCGAAGCACCTCGAGGCTCGTTACCTTTTCGGCCAGGGTCGAGTACAGGCTCGATCCGCCCTGCTCGATGTAGCCGAAGTGGAACGCCGCGGTGCAGGCGATCACCTGCATGCGGCTCTGCGCTGGCGTGGTGGGTGGCAGCGGCGCGTCCATGTTGGGTGGGGTGTCGGCGTCGCTGATCGGGATCGCGGGCTGCTGGCGGATCGTGAACGCCTGCGGGAAATGCGCCCCGAAGTCCGGGTTGTGCCCGCTGCGGTAGCGCGTGTACCAGCTCGTGTCGACGTCCAATGCGGTCAGCGAGGTCAGGCGGCCGATCTGCTTGGCGCCGGTCGCCTTGCTGCTCGGCAGGGTGCGGAACGCATCGAGGTTCACCGGCTCGGCGCCCTTAGACTTCAGATACGCGTTGAGAAACGCGGCGTGGCTTTGCTCATCGTTGTTGTTTAGATGGACGTAGGTCGGCATGTCGCCATCGATGTTCGTCAGCGCCGCCATGTACGCCGGGTTACCGCCGTTAACGCCGCCGAGCTCGTCGTACTGCTGCCATAGATCAGCCTCGATCAGCTCTGCGGCAGCCAGGAACCGCAGGATCGCAACATCGCCGCCGGCAATCGCCCTGCTCGCGGCCTTCGCCTGGCTCGCAAGCAGTGCGCTCCCGGGCACCGCGACGGCTCCCGCGACCCCCATACTCTTCAAGAACGAGCGACGCCCAACGGCCTGTCGCCATTGCGCGACATGATTCTCCTCCACGGACCGCCGCTGTGCGGCGTCAAACGGAACGGCGGGGAAACCATCTTGCTCTCTCATGTGATCCTTTCCAGCGGTTTGCTAACGGCAACTAGTCGAGTGCGCGCCCGCTTTCTGAGAGCTACGACACTCGGTAGTAATTGACTCTGATGCTAGAGACGCCAGCCGGGCTCGATCCTTCCCGCCCGGTCGCAAAAACTACGAGCGGCCGTAGTAGAAACGAGCGCGGCACCTCTAGAACCCGCCGCGCCGTTCACGGCGCGTAGCGGCGATTGGCAGATCTGCTCGTCGGGCCGTTGGCGCCGTCGTGCCGAGCAGCTATCGTATGTCGTAGATGCCTTCGCGTCAGCGCAAACGATCGCAAGCGGCCGTCGTTCCGCCGCCCTTGCACGAACTCGAGTCCGAGGTGATGGAGCAGCTCTGGCGAAGTGGAGAGGCTTCGGTTCGCTCGGTGATGGAGGCGCTCAACAAGCGCGCCAGTAAGGAACGCGCGTACACGACGTACATGACCATCATGGCCCGCCTGCACAAGAAGGGCGTCCTGGTTCGCCGGCGCGAGGGCAAGACCGACTACTACGCCCCGGCCTACGAGCGCGAGCAGTACATGGCCTTGAGAGCGCAGTCGGAGGTCGAAGGGCTCGTCGAGCAGTACGGGGAGGTCGCGCTCAGCCACTTTGCGCAGCAGATGGCGAGTCTCGATCCGGCCCG
>DATBYI010000538.1:0-8500 GCA_036513815.1 Solirubrobacteraceae bacterium | reverse complement strand
CGGGCCGGATGCGATCCGGTGCTCGAGATCGACACCGACCACTCCGTGTGGGCCTCGCGGCCCGCCGAGCTCGCGGCGGCGCTCAACCGCCTGGCCACCTGAGCTCCTGTGTGGATGACGCGCCACTCCCCCGTGGGACCGGGGGTGTGGCGTGTGGTCCACACAAGATGGTTAGAGGCGCGTGGCGAGCTCGCGGCCGACGAGGAGCGCGAGGTGGACGTCGAGGATCGCGTCGGTCAGCTCGGGCAGCGTCTGGGCGTCGCGCTCGAGCACGTGGGCGGTGACGAGCTCGTTCACGGCGCCGACGGCGGCGCGGAAGGTGTGACGCGGGAGCTCGGGGATCTCCGGGATGTCAGCCCGCGCACGCGCGTGGATCGCGATGAGCTGAGCGGCGAAGCGCTCCTGCACGACGTCGCGCCGCGCCAGCGCTTCGGGACCGGCGGCCAGTACCTCGATCAGCAGCGCGCGCGCGAAGGCGGGGCTGGCCGCCATCGTCTCGAGATACACCTCGACCGCGCGGCGCGCCGCCGCCAGCCAGTCGGGCGCCGGGGGGATAGCCAGTGTGTCGGCGGCGCCTGGCGGCGGCGCCTGGACGGCGTCGTCGATCGCCGCCAGCAGACGGTCCACGCCGGCGTCGTAGGCGGCCAGGAAGCACTCCTCCTTGTTGGCGAACTGCTCGTAGAAGGTCTTGCGCGACACCCCGGCGCGCTCGATCACGTCGGCCACGACGACCCGCGCGAATCCCTTCTCGGCCACCGCCTGCACCATTGCCTCGAGCATGCGCGAGCGCTGAGCCTCGCGCACGACCCGCCGAGGGGCGGCGTGGCGGCCGCGGGGGAGAACGGCCCGCGCGGCGATTTGGGGCTCGACGCTCATGGGAACATCATTGTACACTGGAGAACATTATTGTTTCTTGGATGACCGGGAGATGGCATGAGCACAGCTGATCGACGCGAGTTCCGACTGGCGATCCTGGGCGCCGGGTTCGGCGGGCTCGGGATGGCGATCCGCCTCAAGCAGGCAGCGTTCGAAGACTTCGTCGTGTTCGAGCGCGACGCGGACGTCGGCGGGACGTGGTGGGCCAACACCTATCCCGGTTGCCAGTGCGACATCCCGTCGCACCTGTACAGCTACTCGTTCGCGCTCAACCCCGACTGGTCGCGGACCTACCCCCTCCAGCCCGAGATCCAGAACTACCTGCGCCAATGCGCCGACCGCTACGGCGTGCGCTCGCATCTGCGCCTGAGCTGCACGGTTCAGAGCGCCGAGTGGGACGAGGACCAGGAGCTGTGGCGGCTCGAGACGAGCGACGGCCCGTTCTCGGCCCGCGTGGTGGTCGCCGCCCCCGGCCCGCTCAGCGAACCGTCGATGCCCGACCTTCCGGGGATCGAGGATTTCGGCGGGACGATGTTCCACACCGGACATTGGGATCACGACCACGACCTGACGGGCCGCAAGGTGGCCGTGGTGGGAACCGGCGCGAGCGCGATCCAGACCGTTCCGCAGATCCAGCCGATCGCGGATCGGGTCACTGTGTTCCAGCGGACAGCGCCCTGGGTGGTGCCGCACCGCGACCGGCCGATCACCGATTTCGAGCGCCGGCTGTACCGGAGCGCGCCCGTGGCGCAGCGCGCGGTGCGGACGGGGGTCTACCTCGGCCGCGAGCTGCTCGTGACCGGACTCGTGTACCGCCCGAAGCTCATGAACATCCTCCAGCGAGCGGCCGAGGCGCACCTCGCCAAGCAGGTGCCCGACCCCGTCCTACGCGCCAAGCTGACGCCAAACTACGTGCTCGGCTGCAAGCGCATCCTGCCCTCGAACGAGTGGTACCCGGCGATCACCAAGCCCAATGTCGAGGTCGTGCCGAGCGCGGTAACCGAGATCCGTCCCGGCGGGGTGGTCGGCGCGGACGGTGTCGAGCACCAGGCCGACACACTGATCTTCGCCACCGGCTTCCACGTGACCGATGCGCCGTTCGCGCAGTTCATCACCGGGCGCGACGGGGCGACGCTCGCCGATGTCTGGGAGGGCAGCCCGCAGGCCTACCGCGGCACGGCGGTGCCCGGCTTCCCCAACCTGTTCTGGCTGATCGGCGCGAACACCGGCCTCGGTCACAACTCGATGGTGTTCATGATCGAGGCGCACCTCAACTACGTGCTTGGCGCACTCGGGGCGATGGAGCGTCGCGGCGCGACGCGGGTCGAGGTCCGTCCCGAGGTCTACGACGCCTACAACGCCGAGCTGCAGTCGCGTCTGGCCGGAACGGTCTGGAACACGGGCGGCTGCTCGAGCTGGTATCTCGACGTCAACGGGCGCAACAGCACGATCTGGCCGGACTTCACGTGGCGCTTCTGGCAGAAGACGCGGCGGTTCGACGAGGCGGCGTATCTGGTCTCGAACGGGACCGGACGGGCCAGCGCTGGACCCACGGACGCTGCGCGAAGCGCAGCCCCAATCTCCGGATAGGGCTAGGCGACCGGTTGGAGCCGCTGCCCCCCGCGCGTGGCCTCCCAATACCCCGTGGCGATGGCGGCGAAGCCTGCGGGTCCGCAGATAATCATCAGCAACTCGATCGACTTTTGGTACTTTGCCGCCCACCCTCGCCTAACAAGGAGAAACGATGAGCTCGACCGACGAACTGCTCGCGCACAACGAGGCCTACGCGGCGTCGTTCGACAAGGCCGATCTGCCGCTACCGCCGGCGACGAAGGTCGCGGTGGTCGCGTGCATGGACGCGCGGCTCAACGTCTATGGCGCGCTCGGCCTCAACGAGGGTGACGCCCATGTGATCCGCAACGCGGGCGGCGTGGTGACCGACGATGCGATCCGCTCGCTGGCCATCTCGCAGCGCCTGCTCGGTACCGAGGAGATCGTCCTCATCCACCACACCGACTGCGGCATGCTCACGTTCTCCGACGACGAGTTCAGGCAGTCGATCGAGCAAGACACCGGGATCAAGCCGGAGTGGGCAGCCGAGGCGTTCGGGGACCTGGACGCCGACGTGCGCCAGTCGATCGCGCGCATCAAGGCCTCGCCGTTCATCCCGCGCAAGGACGCGATCCGAGGGTTCGTCTACGAGGTCGAGACCGGGCGGCTGCGCGAGGTCAGTTGAACTTCCGCACCCGAGAGATCGGGCGGCAGGGCGATCATCGGAGCGGCGTCTCGCGGACGGTCGAGGCGGCGCCGGATCCGCTCGGAGGTCGTCCTCAGCTCTTCCAGCGTCTGCACCGCCCCGTTGCGCGAGTCCGAGAGCAGCGCGAGCAGGAGATGCTCGACGCCGATCGAGTCCTCGCCTCGCTCGCGCGCCTCGCGCCGTGAGCCCTCGACGATCCGGCGGGCGGGGGCGGAGACGGCGAACTCCTCGGCCGGCCGGTCGTGCTCGCTCCGCGGGAGGCCCGGCATCGTCGTCTGCAGACAGCGCCGGGCCGCCTCGAGGGTGACGCCCTCCGCGTGCAGGGCGGCCAGGGCCTCGCTGCCCTCGCAGCGCAGGACACCGAGCAGGATGTGCTCGGTGGCGACGGCGGGCTGGCCGAGGCGCTTGGCCTCTTCGCGCGCGAACTGAATGCACTGGCGGGCCGCGCCGCTCACCTGGATCCGCTGATCGCCGGAGGATTCCTCGCCGGCCGGCTCGGACACGTGGCGGTATTTGCGATGGGCGGCCTGTTTGCTGATTCCGAGAGCGCGAGCGATCTGGCTCCACGAGGCGCGGGCCTGGAGGGCACGACGAACGAGCGTCGGCTCGGTGGCGTCGAGCTCGCGGCGTAGCGCGGTCAGCGCTCGCAGCGCCGTCTCCGGGTCGTCGATTTGAGCGGTCTCGCGCGCAAGCTGCTCGAGGGTCGCCGGAGGCGAGGCCATGACCGGGAACTACCCGCGCGACGGCCCCGCAATCCCAATTGACGGGGTCCGGCAATCCCAATTGACGGGCCCGTTTTGCAGAACATCAGAGTGGGCATCTCCATCGCCACAAAGCCGAACGGACCGGCAGATCACAAAGGAGGCTGTGATGGAGGAGCGCGTGTCGAACGCGGAGATCGAGGCGGAAGACGCCGTCTCCCTGCCCAATAAGGAAGTTCTCTCGTTACTCGACGTGAATGCAAACGTCGACCTCGGCCTGGACCTCGCGGCGCCGGTGGACCTCGCGGCGGCGGCCAACCTGAACGTCGCGGCACCGATCGAGGCTGCCGCCACGGCCAACGTGCTGAGCGACGGCGCCGAGGCGGTCGGCTACGCCGAGCAGCACGGCACGATCGACCAGGGGATCAGCGGCACCGCGGACGCCGTGGCGCCGCAGCACGCGACGGTGGATCAGACCTCCGGCGGCGGCACGCCGAGCGAGACGGGCACGCCGGCCTCGGGCGCCGGCGACGGCGCATCGGGTACGCCGGCCGAGCCCGCCGCGGGCGGCACCGACGCCGCTTCCGGTACTCCGGCGGAGTCGTCTCCGGCCACCCCGGTCGAGCCGGTCGCCAGCACGCCGGTCGAGGCCGCTCCCGCCGAGTCCGCCGCTTCGGGCACCCCGGTCGAGGCCGCTCCCGCCGAGTCCGCCGCTTCGGGCACGCCGGTCGAGGCTGCGGCCTCCGGCACGCCGGTTGAGTCCGCCGCTGCGGGCGCGACCTCGGGCGCGGCCGGTGCGGTCGGTGAGGTTGGCGGCGCCGCGGGCAGCACGGTCGGCGACGTCGGCAGCGCCGCCGGCGGCGCGGTGGGCGACGTCGGCAGCACGGTCGGCGACGTCGGCAGCGCCGCGGGCAGCACCGTCGGCGATGTCGGCAGCGCCGCGGGCAGCACCGTCGGCGACGTCGGCAGCACGGTCGGCGACGTGGGCGGCGCGGCGGGCAGCACCGTTGGCGACGTCGGCAGCGGCGTCGACTCGCTGCTCAACGGCGGGAGCCTGCTCGACGCGGACGTCAACATCCACGCCGACGCCAACCTCGCTGCGCCGATCGACGGCGCGGTGGCGGCCAATGGCAACGTCGCGGCGCCGATCGATGCCGCCGTCGGCGCGAACGTCGGCTCGCCCGACGCGGTATCCGAGGCACTGGCGCCGCAAGAGGTGGACATCTCTCAGAACCTCGACCACGTGACGGCTGACGCGGAGGCCGAGCAGCAGGCCGACGTCGAGCAGCAATAGCGACTGATCACCCTCGGGAAGGCGGCGCGATGGCGGCAACAGCTGACCCTCCCGTGACGTCGGTCCAGACGGCGACGCGCCCTCCTCTTGCCCGAGGGGAGGGCGTGGAGCTGCTCGGGCCGGTCCACGGCTCGGGCTACCGCGATGGCGCCGCGCTGGTCCGCCGCGACGATGGTCAGATGGTCCAGCTCGGGCCGCTCATGTATGCGCTGCTCGAGTCGGTCGACGGGCAGCGCGACGCAAGTGAGCTTGCCAGCGCGACGTCCGAGCTCGTCGGCAAGCGATTGGACGAAGAACACGTCGCCGCGCTGGCCAAGAAACTCGCAGCCCAGGGCCTCCTGGCAGGGTTCGAGCAGCACGCGCCACCGAAGCGCAATCCGCTTCTGGCGCTGCGCTGGAAGGTCCTGGTCACCGATCCGGTCCTGACGCGACGGCTGACGGCGCCGTTCACGTTCCTGTTCCGGCCGTGGCTGATGTGGCCGATCCTGGCCGCATTCGTCGGGGTGCTCTGGTTCGTCCTGTTCCACAAGGGCGTGGCGTCGGCCACGTCACAGGCGTTCCACAGCCCCAGCCTGTTGCTGCTGGTGTTCGCGCTCGCAGTCGCCTCGGCCGGCTTCCACGAGCTCGGACACGCCTCGGCCTGTCGCTACGGTGGCGCCACGCCGGGTGGAATGGGGATGGGCATCTACCTCGTGTGGCCGGCGTTCTACACGGACGTCACAGACACGTACCGGCTGCCGCGCCGCGACCGGCTGCGCGTCGACCTTGGCGGCCTCTACTTCAACGCGGTCGTTGCGGTGATCACCATGGGAGTCTGGCTGCTGTGGCGCGAAGACGCCCTGCTCCTGCTCATCGCGCTCCAGGTGCTGCAGATGGTCAAGCAGCTCTCGCCGATCATCCGCGCTGACGGCTACCACATCCTGTCCGACGCCACCGGCGTGCCGGACCTCTTCTCGCACATGGGCCCGACCCTGAGGTCCCTGCTCCCGCGTCATCGCCACGAGCCGTCGGCCTTGACCGGGTGGCAGCGATGGCTCGTGACGGCCTGGGTGCTGATCGTCGTGCCGATCCTGGTCAGCCTGGCCATCGGAGCGATCCTGGTGCTGCCCAAGCTCGTCACGAGCGCGTGGGAGAGCGGACGCCTGCTCGTACTGGGGATCCCGCACGAGGTGGACCACGTCCAGGTCATCGATGTCCTGGCCTCGCTCGTGCGGTTGCTGGCGCTCACCCTGCCCGTGCTCGGGAGCGCCCTCGTCACTCAGAAGATCGTGCGGTCAACGTGGGGACGCGCGAGGTCCTGGAGTGCCGGCAGTCCGGTGCGCCGCGGCGTGGCCCTGGCCGGTGCCGGCCTCGCGATCGCCGGCGTAGCCTGGGCCTGGTGGCCGTCCGGCCAGTACCAGCCGGTCCGCCCGAGCGATCGCGGCACGGTCGGGTCGCTGGTGAGGTGGGTCTCGGCACCCGCGACGCTCGCCCGCCCGAGCGCCGCGCCCGGCGAGTTCGGCCGCTCGGGAACCGCGCCGGCAAAGGCGGTGGCGCCGGTAGCGCTCACGCCCGGCAAGCACCTGGCGGTGGCGATGATCCCCGTCGGCGGCGCCACCAAGGGCCATCCGGCGCTGTTCGTGATCCCGACCGGAGCGCGAAAACCGCCGGTGGCGATCCTCAGCACGTCGACGCCCGATCCCACCGGCGCGCCGACGGCGAACGGGTCGAATGATTCGGGGAGCACCGCCACGAGCGGCGCTACGACGCCGTCTTCCTCCGCGACCGACGCCACCGCCTTCCCGTTCGCGCTTCCTTCCGCGCCGGGACCCGGCGGCACGCAGGCCGTGGCCACGAACACGACAGACGGTGGCGTCACCTACGACGTCGCGTACGCGCTGGTCGACGTGAGCGGCGGCGCCAACGTGACCAACACGAACAGCGCCTACGCGCTCGCTCACTGCAAGGCGTGCACAACGGTGGCGGTGTCCTTCCAGGTGGTGCTCGTAGTCGGCCAGAGCAAGAACATCGCGCCGATCAACGCCGCCGGCGCGCTCAACTACAACTGCCCGGCGTGCACGACGACGGCGCTCGCCGATCAGCTCGTGGTGACGCTGAAATCGCAGCCCTCGCAGTCGCTCCTCGACACGCTCGAAACGGACCTGAAGCAGCTGGACGCGCTGCCGGCGCTCGGCGCCGGAGGGACCCCGGCGGCGGTGGCATCGGCGGTCGCCACCGTGCAGCAGCAGATCGAGACGGCCTTGCAGGGCAGCGGGCTCGAGGCCAATCCGCCGGCGTCCACGAGCACGTCGACCACGGCGGCGCCGGCCACCTCGACGACGACCACTCCGGCACCGCCCGCGTCGACGTCGACCAGCCCATCCGGTCAGGCGACGACGCCGGCTGCCACGAGCCCGAGCTCTACGACGGAAGCGTCCCCGCCGCCGACGACGACGTCGGAGACCACCCCGTCCACATCGACGACCGCCCCGCCGGTGACTACGTCATCGTCGGCGGCGTCGACCACGCCGGGCGGATAAGTCCGCGCTCGCCAGAGCGCTGATCGGCAAGAACGGATGCACGGGATGACTGGACTCTGTCCAGCGCCCGGCGGTACCGTCGCTGTCACACGAGAGGAGCGACGATGGCCGAGACCCCCCTGATGGCGACGTACTGGACCGTGAGCGGGCCGGTCGAGGTCCATACGGGACGCGAGTGGAGCTTGTTCAGCTGGAGCGATCGGTGCGCCGAGGCGGCCGAGGTCGGCTTTCGCGGGCTCGGGCTCTGGCACGCCGACGTCGCGCACCAGCTCGAGACGACCACGCTTCCGGAGATGGCCAAGGTCTTCCGCGACGCCGGCCTCGAGTACCTCGAGGTCGAGTTCCTGTGGGACTTCTTCGTCCCCGAGGGCGAGCCCAAGCGCGCCGACTCGGACCGCCTGCGCGGTCAGCTGTTCGAGACCGCGGCGGCGTTCGACGCCCACCACATCAAGGTCGGCAACATCCCCGAGACGCCGTGCGAGCTCGACCGGCTGATCGAGGAATACGCGGCGCTCTGTGATGACGCAGCCCGGTACACCAGCGCGAAGATCTCCTACGAGATCATCCCCTTCGACCCAATCTTCACCAGTCTCGACCAGGGCATCAGGCTCGTCACCGAAGCCGGCCGAGAGAACGGCGGGCTCGCGATCGACACCTGGCACATGGGCAAGCTCCGCATCCCGCCCGAGGATCTGCGGCGCATCCCGGGCGAGTACCTGGCCTGGGTCGAGCTGTCCGACGGCCCGGTCGAGTTCATGGATGACCCGATCGACGAGGTCATCAACCACCGCCGGCTGCCCGGCGAGGGAGAGTTCGACATCCCCGGCTACATCGAGGCGTGCCGGGCGGTCGG
>DATBYI010000537.1:0-30749 GCA_036513815.1 Solirubrobacteraceae bacterium | reverse complement strand
ATCTTCTTTGAACGCGTTCATCCGGGGTAGGAATAGCGCATGTCACACGTAGAGCTGAGCTGGTCGGAGGCCGCGGTCAAGGACGCGGCGCTGAGCGTGCCCATCGAGGGCGATGTGCCCAAGGGGTGGAAGCAGAGCTTTGAGCGGACGGTGGCGCTCCTGGGCAGCGGCGATTGGGGAACGATCCAGGTCAAGAAGGACCGGGTGCTCGTCGCCGACGTGGCGCCGGGGTCCGAGGACAAGCTCAAGCACCACCTCGACAGCATCGTCGCGCAGGCGAACGCCACCGCCGGAGTCGATGAGGACGACGATGAAGCCCAGGACGAGACCCGCGAGGACGAGCGCAGCGATCCCGATGCCGAGATGACCGCCCGGTTCCGCCCCGCCGAGCCGCGGTCAGGCACCGCCGACGAGTCGTCTAAATCCGAGGGTTAAAAGCGAAACGGGCGGAGGCCTGAGCCCCCGCCCGTCCACAGGACGAAGATTTGCCGGCGGGCTAGGCCAGCGCCTTGCCGACCGCTTCGAGTAGCTGGGCCGGCTGGAACGGCTTGACGACGAAGTCCTTGGCGCCCTTCTGGATCGACTCGATCACCTTGCTCTCCTGGCCGAGCGCGGAGCACATCAGCACGCGCGCGCTGGGATCGAAGGAGATGATCTCGCCGAGGGCCTCGAGGCCGTCCTTCTCGGGCATGGTGATGTCGAGCGTCACCAGCTCAGGGGACAGCTCCTGGTAGCGCTGGACGGCCTCCGTGCCGTTACCGGCCTCGCCGACGACCTCATGGCCACCGGAGGCGAGAGCATCGCTCACCACCTTGCGCATGAATGCGGCGTCGTCGACTACGAGTACACGGGCCATCACTTCACGGCTCCTTCCACTGCACTTTGCAACACATCGGGGGTTTCTGATTCGGGGGGAGACGTTTCCTCTGGTTCGGGGGAAGACGTTTCCCCCTGTATCGGATGATCGGGCGGCAAGTCCAAGGATTCAGATTCGGCCTCAACGTCTGCCCGAGCCTCGGGCTGCGCCGCGCGCGCCTGATCAAGTAGCCGGAGCCCCTCGCTCTCGAGCGCCTCGAGTGACACGGCCCACTCGCCGTCGTCGGTGACGAGCAGCTGGCCGCGGGCGAAGCGGACGCCGTTGACATACAGGTCGACGGGCGCCTCGGCCGAGCGGTCGAGGTCGAGCACAGCCCCCACCGGGAGCCCGAGAGCGGAACCGAGCGGCAGGTGAGCGCGTCCGAGCTCGGCCCAGACTCGCAGGCTGATCGCACCGAGCGCCTCTTCGAGCGCCATCGTGGTGGGGCTCGCGTCGGCCCCAGGCGTGTCGTCGCCGGCGGTCGAGCCGCCTATCGAAGCCCCGGCCCCGTTCTGCTCGGCGCTGCGGTCGTCGATCGCGCGCGCCACCCTGACGACGAACGCGGCGGGGACGAGCTGGATCAGCCGGCACGACTCTCCCGCGATCACGAAGGTGGTCGAGATGGCGTGCGGGGCGGTCCCGTAGACGTCGGCGGCGGACGCGGGGTCGTCGAGCACACGGGTGTCGGGGGTCGAGATCTCGATGGCCTGGCCGAGGACGACGCCGATCGCGGCGGCGGCGGCACCCATCGTCTGATTCGCGGCCTCGTCGATCGCCGACATCTCGAGGTCGGACAGCTCGGGCCCGGGTTCATCCGGCGCCGGTGCTCCCATCGCGCCGGCCAGGCTGCGCGCGCCGGTCGGGGTGAGCACGAAGATGTTGGCGCCCGTGACGCCGTCGGTGTAGGAGACGCTCGAGGCAATCGAGCCGCGGGCAACGCTCGCGAACGGGGACGTGCCGTCGGCAATGACCGTCACCTCGCCTCGCTGCACCCCTCCGGGGGCGAACATCTCGAGCACCTGTGCGACCGCCTCTGCGGTCGAAGCGCCGAGCCGGATGAGCGCCTCGCGGGGCGTGATGTCCTGGCTCATCCGTACCTCCGCTCGGTGCCGGATATCTGGATGGCGCGGCGGGGGCCGTTGCAGCCGGGCTGGGCGCGGGCCAGCTTCACGTTCTCAGCGAACAGCGTCACGCCCTGTTCGGCCTGGACTCCGAGCTTGATCACGCTGCCCGGGCCGAGGCCGAGGATCTCGTCGATCGGCAGGTCGATCGCGGCTACCTCGGCTCGGAGGGTGACCGGTACGCTCGCCACGGCGCGGCCGATCTCCGCCGCGCCGAGGGCGTCGGCCTCAGGCTCCTCCGCTTCCTTGCCGGACATGCGGTCGGCGACCGGGTCGATCGCGAGCCACGGGATGAGCAACGCCATCGAGGCCGAGTGCTTGTTGATCCGGCTCTCGATCACGACGACCAGCGTGGGCTCGGAGACCGCGGCGATCTGGGTCGCGTCGTTGAAGGTCTCGATCTCGACGATCGACAGCGTCACACCGGCCAGGTCGTGCCACACGATCGACAGCTGATGGATCATCGACTCGATCAGGCGCTGGGTGAGCATCGTGTCGATCTCGCTGAAGCGCCGCTCACGCGGAGGCTTCTCGGGCGAGCCCCCGAGCAGGCAATCGAGGCACATGAGGATGAAGGACTGCTCGATCGTGAAGAGCAGGCGGGTACCGAGGGGCTGGACCTCGAGCGTCACCCACAGCGAGGCGCCCGGAAGCTGGGACTGCGCGCCCAACCAGGTCGCCTGCGTGGTGTTGATCGTCTCGAGCTCGACCGGCGTGCGCAGCTCAGTCGAGAGCCGGGTGACCGAGGTCTGGCAGTAGGTGTCGATCGCCCGAGCGATGCGTCGCTGGTGATCGGAGGTGAATTTGGTCGGGCGCGAGAAGTCGACGGTGCGCAGGCGGTGTCCGCGCCGCGAGGAGGTGGCTGGCCGCTCGGGCAACTGACCCTGTTTGGCCGCCTCCACGAGGGCGGCGACCTGGTCCGGGTTGAGCTGGTCGCTGGTCATCGGGCTCCCTTGGAGCTGTTGGTGGTGCAGGCGTCAAACAACGTAGTCGTCTGACCTCCCGCCTCCTTGACCTTCACCTTGAATTCGCCGACCGTCAGCCGCATCGTCCGGCCGCGGTTGCCGCCCGTATCGGCGGCCCGGACGCTCACGCCGGAACGCGCCAGGCCCGCTTCGACGGCCGCCGCGTTACGCGCGCCGATGTCCATCTCGCCGACCTCGAACATGCGCGCGCCACCGGCGAGCACCGCGTCGAGACGGCGGACGACCGCCCCGGCATCCTCCATCTGCGAGATGAGCTCCGGGACGGCGCGGTCGGCGAACTTAGCGACTCCTGAGTCGGGATCCGACGGGCTGGCCGACTCGGGGAGCACGATGTGAGCCAACCCGGCCACGCCCGAGAGACGGTCGATCAGCGCCAGGCCGATGCACGAGCCGAGCCCGCGCGCGACGAGCTCCTCGCCCTTCTGCGCCGAGACCTCGATCTCACCCATACGCACCGTGCCCATCACGACGCGGTCGTCTCCGCGAGCCCGAGCGGCTTGAGCAGGTCGGCGACGCCGCCGTCGGTCGGCAACAGCAGGAAGGAGATCGCGCACGGCTCGCCGGCCACCTCGAGTTCGGAATCGAGCACCAGCACGAGATCGGTGGAGGCGGTCTGAGCCAGCGCAAGCGAGGAGACGATCGCCCCGAGCATGTCGTTGGTCAGATGCGGCGGGGAGGGCTCGAGGTCCAAGCCGGTCATCGAGGCCAGCGCGTTCAGGCACGAGGTGCCGAGGACGTTGCCGATCTCCCGCAGCGCGGACTCGCCGATCTCGGTGTGGGCCTCGACCCCCAGCAGTCGACACAGCGCGTCGGCGCCCTCGGGTGAGATCAGCAGCACCACGACTCCCTGGATGTCGCCCTGGAGAGGGATGACGACGCCCGTGATGTCGTCGTCGGGGCTGCCGCAAGCGTCGACGGCGTCGGCCAGGGGCAGGGCGAGAACGCGAGGCATGCTCAATCCGATCTCTCGGCCCAGCATCTGCGAGAGCGACGTCGCGGCGTTGCCGGACGCGACGTTCGCGAGCTCACGCAGGGCGTCAAGCTGCAGTTCTGTGTAGCGAGGGGTCACCGGTGAGGACTCCTGTGGTCGATGGTTGTCCTTACGCCGCGATCCCGAGGGGCGTCGCCGTCGCGCGGCCGCCCGGAGGGGCGGTGGCGAGGGCGCGGGCCGTGGCTTTCTCCGACGCGAGCGCGTCGCAGTCAACGATCAGCGCGATCCGTCCGTCGGCCAGAGCGGCTCCACCCGAGACCGGCTCGCCGTCGGAGACGATCGCGGGCAGCGGCCGGGTGACGAGTTCGCGCTGGCCGACGAGGTCGTCCACGGCCAGCGCCAGGCGCCGGTCCTGCGCGCGGACGATCACGACGAATTCGTGCTCGGCGCTGGTCTCGCGGCCGAACACGGCGGCTCCGTCGAGCAGCGGCAGGACGCCGTCCTCGAGCAGGAGCATCGGCCGGCCGGCTACGGAGCGAACCGTCTGCTCGGACAGTCGCAGGGTGCGCTCGATCCGGTCGAGCGGGATCGCGAATGGGTCGCCGGACACGTCGACCTGGAGCGCGGAGACGATTGCGAGGGTCAGTGGCAGCCGGATCTGGGCCAGCGTGCCCTGGCCCTGCGTCGACTCGATCAGGACCTCCCCACCGAGCTGGCGGATCTTCGCGCGTACCGCATCCATGCCGACGCCCCGGCCCGAGATGTCGCTGGTGACCTCGGCCGTCGAGAACCCGGCGCTGAACAGCAGCTCGACCGCGCCGCGCATGTCGATCGCCGCCGCGGCGTCCGCGTCGATCATGCCGAGCGATGAGGCCTTGCGGGCGATGGCCGCAGGGTCGATTCCCTTGCCGTCGTCGCGGACCTCGATGATGACGCTCCCACCCGCGTGGCGAGCGGTGATCTCAATCGTGCCGTGGCGGGGCTTGCCGGCGGCCAACCGCTCCTCGGGCAGCTCGAGTCCATGGTCCACGGCGTTCCGGACCAGGTGCACGAGGGGGTCGCCGAGCGCATCGACGACCGTGCGGTCGAGCTCGGTGTCCGAGCCGACGAGCTCGAGCTTGACGTCCTTGCCGAGCTTTGTCGAGAGATCGCGGATCAGCCGCGGGAAGCGGAGGAAGACGACGTCCACCGGGATCATCCGAACCTGCATGACCATCGCCTGTAACGCCTGCGAGCTGCGGGTGAGCTCCTGGACGGCCTGCTGGAGGCCCTGGATCTCGAGGTTCGCGGTGAGCGCCTCGACCGCCGTGCGGTGGATCACGAGCTCGCCCATGGAGTGCATCAGGGCGTCGAGGCGCTCGGCATCGACCCGCACCGTCCGCGTCGCCTTGGTGGGTGTGTCGGCCGGCTGCTGGGGCGCGGCGGCCACGGTGGCGGGCTCGGTGGCGGGCTCGGTGGGGAGGTCGGTGGGGGCTGGGTCGGTGGCGGCCTTGGCGGCGGTGGGGATCGGCTCGGGTGACATCGCGGGCGCGGGCTCCGGAGCGACCTCGGCCGGGGGAACTTCGTCCTCGGGGTCGGTGACGTCGGCGACGGTCACCGAGGTGACCTCGGAGACGCCCGACAGGTTCTGGATGATCGGCTCGTCCTCGTGGTCTGAGGCCACCCAGGCGCTGATCTCGCGGCCCTGGAACTGCTCGAGTCCGTCGGGGGCGGGAACGCTGCCGAGGACCTCGCCGTGGTCGGAGAGGGCGGCCAGCACCATGTGGGCCCGGACCGCCGGCATCATCACGTCCTTGGTCAGGGCGACGCGCACGAACAGGACGCGCGCGCCGGCCGCCCGGGCGGCCTCGACCGCGGCGCGGCTCGGCTCGTCGACGCCACCCTTACGTGCCATCTCCTGCTCGGCGGTGCGGGGTCGGACCAGGCTGCGCAGACGGTCAACGAGCGGCGCCGGGTCCAGGGCCTCCTGACCGTCGGCCTCGATCGACTCGGCCGCGGCCGACAGGGCGTCGAGGCAAGCGAACACCGTGTCGATGGCCTCAGCGGGCAGTCCACTCGAGCGCTGGCGCAGCAGCTCGAAAACATCCTCCATGTGGTGGGTGAGCTCCGCGATGTTGGCGAAGCCCATGGTCGCGCTCATCCCCTTAAGGGAGTGCGCGATGCGGAAGATCTCCTCGATCGTCGGCCGGTCCTTGGGATCCTCCTCGAGCTTGACGATCGCAAGGTTCAGCTGTTCGAGATGCTCACGCGTCTCCGCGAGGAACATCGGCATGTACTCGGAGGTGTCCATCACGACTTTCGGTAGATGAAGGGGTGGATCGCGGTGAGACCGAGCGCTCCGGCATCGCTGATGCGCTCCGTCCCGCCGATGACCAGCAGCCCCCCTGGGCGCAGGGCATGCGCGAACCCGGCGTGCAGGTCGTCCCGGATACGGTCGGCGAAGTAGATGACCGTGTTACGGCACATGATCAGTTCATAGCTCGACGCGGGCCGCCGAAGCTTGAGCAGGTCGCCCAGCTCGAAGCTCGTCATGGCGCGCAGCACCGGCCGGGCGCGCCAGCCCTCCGGCGTCGGCTCGAACCAGCGTTTCATGGCCGCCTCCGGCGCCGCGCGCGCGTCGGAGTGCGAGAACTCGCCGAGGTTGGCGCGGGCGATCATGCGCTGGTCGATGTCGGTGCCGAGAATGTGCACCGAAGCCATCGGGATCGCATCGCGGCAGACCGCGGCCAGCGTGAAGGACTCGGCCCCGTAGGAGCACCCCGCGCTCCAGGCGCGAATCGGCCCTCCGGCGGCGAGCTCGGCGAGCAGGCCGCGCTCGAGATGTTCCCACTGATCCGGGTGACGCCACAGCTGGGAGACGTTGATCGTGACGCGATCGAGCAGGTCGTCGAGCTGCTTGGCGTCCTGACGTAGTCGCGGCAGCGCGTCGGTCAGCCGTGAGACGCCGAGGCGGGCCCAGTAGGAGCGCAGCCGCCGCTCCATCTGCGGTCGCCGGTACTCGGTCAGATCGATGCCGCAGATCTGGCGCAAGCCCTCGCAGAAGCCGATGTAGTCGTCAGCCGCGACGAGGTCCGAGCGCGGCGCCTCGATCGAGGCCTCGTGGCCTCGGTGCCGAGGCAGCGACGCACGACTCCGCAGGCGCGTGTCCCGTTCGTTCACGCCTGGGCCTCCCCGGCGATCGCCTCGGGGAGGCGCTCGAGGTCGATGACTCGGTCGGCGAGGCCGCCGTCGACGATCGCCCGCGGCATGCCGTACACGGTGCAGCTCTCCTCCGATTCGACGAGGATGCGGCCGCCGCGGCGCCTGACCTCACGCGCGCCGCGCAGTCCGTCGTTGCCCATGCCGGTCAGCACGACGAGCAGCAGCCGCTCGCCGTAGGCGCGCGCGGCGTCCTCGATCAACAGGTCGGCGCGTGGGCGAAGGCCGCACACTGGTTCCTCATCGGAGAGCTCGGTGCGGCCGTCCGGGGACAGGCGCAGATGACGCCCGCCCGGTGCGAGCAGGGCGGTGCCGGGATCGATCGTCTCGCCGCCGCCGGCCTCGACGACGTCGAGCGGGCTGTTCGCGTTCAGTCGCGTGGCGAGCGATCCGGTGAAGCCAGCGGGCATGTGCTGGACGATCAGCGTGCCGACGCCGAGCGGCGCCGGGAGTTTCGGCACGAGCGCGGCCAGCGCCCGGGGTCCGCCGGTGGAGGTGGCGATCAGGACCAGACGCGCGAGCCTGCCGGCGACGGGGATCGGCCGCGGCACGCCGGCGCCCGCGCCGTGCTCCTCGACGGGCAGGGGCCGAGGGAGCGTGAAGTCGGGAGGATTTCTCCGGGGCTTACGGCGAGAGGCAGCGGCAGCCTTGACCTTGGCCCCGAGGTTCGCGATGAAGGAATCGAGGCCCTCGTTCGCCGTCGGCTTGGAGACGAGATCGAACGCTCCCTCGGCGAGTGCGTCGACGGCCCGCGCCCCATGGGCGGCCGAGAAGGCCGATACGACCACCACCGGGATATTCGTGTCCGTGCGCTCGCGGAGGGCCCGGAGCACGCCGAGGCCGTCCAGGCCGGGCATGGTGAGATCGAGCGTCATCGCGTCCGGGCGTTCGCGCTCGCACACGGCGAGCGCCTCGGCCCCGTCCCGGGCGCTTCCCACCACCTCGACCCCGGCGCGCGTCAGCGACCGCGTGACGATATTCCTCATCAGGGCGCTGTCGTCTACAACGACGACCCGCGCGGGGGAGGTGCTGGACATCTCGGTCGCTTCGAGTCCTCGGTCCGGGTGATGCGTTACGCCGCGATCGCGAGATCGGGCCCTGAGAAGATCGCGCTCGGCTTGAGCAGCACGACCAGTCGGTCGCCGATCTTGGCGACCGAGTCGATCAGCGTGGTGTCGGCGCCGGGCGCCTCTTGGACCTGCTCGTCCTCGACGGTGAGGACTTCCTCGACGCCGTCGACGATCACGCCGGCGGTCTCGTTGCCCGACTCGACGATCACGATCTTTGTGTGCTCGGTGATCTCGGAGGCGAGGCCGAGCCGAGTCGCGAGGTCGTACACCGGTACGATCCGGCCCCGGAGGCTGATGACGCCCCTGACCCAGTCCGCGCGCGAGGCGACCGAACGGGGCTCGGAGTAGCGGATGATCTCGTGTACCTGCTGGATGGGGAGCGCGTATTGCTCGGTGCCCAGCGTGAAGACGACGAGCTGACGCGGATGGTTGGCATCTGGCATGACGTGGCTGCTCCTAAGGCGCCGCCGTCAGGCGCCGCCGACAAATTTCACTAAGTGGGTTCGGTACCTCAGGTACTCGTCATCTGCGGCCCGCAGCTTTAGCTTCGGGGACCGAGGAGAGGACGGGTGCTGAGCGCGGCTAAACGGCGTCCGCGACCGGATCGCCGCCGTTTGCCGCGGGCTCGCCGAGCGGCGAGGAGCCGAGCACCTCGGTGACGCGCAGGCCGAACTGCTCGTCGATCACGACCACCTCGCCGCGGGCGATCGGGGTGCCGTTGACGAGCAGGTCGACCGGCTCACCCGCCATCCGGTTAAGGGTGATGATCGAGCCCTGGCGGAGTTCGAGCGTCTCGCCGACGGTCATCCGCGTGCGTCCCATCTCGACGCTCAGGTCGACTGGCACGGCGCTCAGTCGGCGCAGGTCGCCGACGGCGCCGGTGGCGGCGGGGAGGCCCTCGCCGCTGATGGTCGGAAGCTGCTCGAGTTCGAGTTTCTCGCTCATGGCTGCTCCTACTGGACCGCGACGTCGGTGAAGAAGACCTGGTCCACCTTCACGTCGGTCTCCGTCTTGATGTCAGACAGGATCTGCTTTTGGAGGCCGGTGCGTCCGCTGTCGGTGATCAGCGTGTTCGAGGTCTGGTTGGTGATCAGGTTGGTGACGATCGCGCGGATCACCGCCTCCTCGGGCAGCGTCCCGACGACGCTAGTCGACGAGACCGTGGCGTCGGCGCTGGCGCCGTCACTCTGCCCCGGCGCGAGCTCGAGCGCGAGCGTGAACGTCGCGTAGTGTCCGTCCTGGAGGTTGCACATGAACTGGTGCGGGAGGATGTAGACCTCGCCGGCGATCTTCGGCTTGACGACCTTCGGCGGCATCAGCTTGGCCTTGGCTTCGTAGCCGCCGCCAAGGAGGATGATCGGCAGGATGATCAGGAGCTTCTTCTTCATGTGATGGGCTCTCAGTTGGACGGGGGGACGGGGTTCAGGCGCTGGATTACGATGTCTACTCGGCGGTTGAGTGCACGCCCCGCCGCGGTCGCGTTGCTGGCTATCGGGTGCAGATCGGCGTAGCCGGCAGCCCCCAGCCGGTTGTCGTTGACGCCTCGGCTGATGAGGTACTGCACGACGGTGGTCGCCCGCGCGGTGGACAGCTCCCAGTTGCTGGGGAACTCCACGCTGTGGATCGGCACGTTGTCGGTGTATCCCTCAACAGTGATCGGATGGGTTCGGTCGAGATTGAGCAGCTGCGCGACTTCGTTCAGCAGCGGGTCGCCGGCTGACTGAAGCGTCGCCTGCCCGGACTCGAACAGCAGCTTGTCGGTGAGCACCTGGACGACGAGCCCGCGTCGGTCGATGATGGCCGTCACCTCGTTGGCGAAGCCGTGCGACTTGGCGTAGGCCTGAAGCTTGCGCTGAAGCCCGACGAGCTCGTCCTGCTCGGCGATCGAGGCGCTCATGCTGTTGAGGGCCGCCTGGAGCTGCGCCGCCGTCATCGGCCGCGCCGAGGCCGCGGCCTGGGCCGCCTGAGCCGACGTGAACGAATTGGCCGAGCCGGTGCTGCTGCTCGAACGGGAGGTCGGCGTGGGCGTCAGCGGCACGATCGAAGGCACGACCGCGGTGGCCGGCGTGTGGGCGGCGGTCGACTCCGAGCCGGATTGGAGGATCGCCCGTCCTCCGGGGAGGATCGAGCCCGAGAACGCGGCCTTGAGCGACTGCTGGAGGACCTGGTACTTGGAGATGTTGACCGAGGAGATCGAGAACAGGACCATGAACAGCGCGAACAGCAGCGTGAGCATGTCCGCGTAAGTCAGGAGCCAACGCTCCTCGTTCTCGTGCTCGACGGGCAGGCCCCGCTTCTTGCCCTTCCCGTGTGCGGACATGGCCGGCTAGGCGGCTTCCGCCTCGCGCTGAGGCAGCTCGGTGACGTTGTCCGTGCCGTCGCCACCACGCTCGGCCGGGGGCACGAACGAGGTCAGCTTGTCGGCGACCACGCGCGGGTTATCGCCGGCCTGGACGGACAGGATGCCCTCGACCGTCAGCGTCCGGAGCTCGACCTCACCGGCCGACAGCGCCTTCAGGCGGTTGGCCACCGGCAGGTAGATCACGTTCGCCGAACCGACGCCCATCAGCGTGGCGATGAACGCGGAGGAGATTGAGGGACCGAGCGTCGCGGGCGCGGACAGGTTCTGGAGCACGTGCACCAGACCCATGACCGTGCCGATGATGCCGATCGTCGGCGCGAAGCCACCGGCCTTCTCGAAGGGGAGAACGCCCGCATGATGGCGGGCGGCCATCGCGTCGATCTCGGCCTCGAGGATGTCGCGGACGAGCTCGGGGTCCGTGCCGTCGACGACGAGCTGGAGACCCTTCTTGGTGAAGTCATCGTCGATCTCCGCGATCTGGCCGTCGAGGGCCAGCAGACCCTCGCGGCGCGCCTGCTCGGCGAGCGAGACGAGCAGGTTGACCCGTCCCTGGACGTCGAGCGGATCGGCGCTGATCACGAGCTTGTAGAGCGCGGGGATCCTCTTCATCCCGTCCATGCCCACGCTTGCCATCGTCACGCCGGCCGTGCCGGCGATGATGAGGATCAGCGCGGTCGGGTTCATGAACGCCGCGGGGCTGGTGCCATCCATCATGGCGCCCATCAAGATCCCGACGATGGCGACAGCCATCCCTATGCCGGTTGCGGCCTTCATGACCCGTTCATCGGCTGGGCTATGGAAACCTGGAGAGTGAGTGTCATCACTCTGCCGCGTGGTCGCGACGAGCGAACTCGGAGACGTTGTCGAGCCCGCCGGCCTGGGCCGCGATGCGGACCGGGGCGAGGCGCGGGCTCTCCGCGCGGCGCTTCTCGTGACGGACCTGGAGCGCGTCAGCGAGGATGCTTACGCGGTACTCGCGCACCTCCTTGGCCACACGCTCAGGGGTCTCGGCGACGACGATCTTGGCTCCGGTGGCCAGCGTGATCACCGTGTCGGGAGTCGCCTCCACGGTGACGATCAAATCTGGGTTAAGGCGGAAGATCTCGAGTTTGTGCCCGAGACGATGGAGGGTGATCATGGTTTCGGTCCTCGTGTTGAAATTGGGTCGCACCCGCGGTGAGACTGGAATCGGGAGGGGCGGCGTTTCCCTCGAATGCCGCCCCTCCCTTACCAGCCCTCAAGCTAGATCTACTGCTTCATCTGGACGACGGTCTGCATCATCTGGTCGGCCGTCGTGATCGTTGAGGCGTTGGCCTGGTAGCCGCGTTCGGCCTCGATCATGTTGGTGAACTCGGTGCCCATGTCGACGTTCGACTGCTCGAGCTCGCCACCGATGGTCTGCCCGAACGTGCCCGTCCCGGGCTGACCGACGGTCTCGGTGCCCGACGCGGCGCTGGCGCCCCACAGGTTGCCGCCGTCGCGCTGGAGGCCGGCCTCGTTGGGGAACGTGGCCAGTGAGATGTAGCCGGCGGTCACGGTCGAGCCCGCCGGAGTCTGGTAGTTGACGCTGCCGTCCGGGCCGATGGTCACGTTGCTCGAGCCGGCCGGGATCACGATCGGCTGGTCATCAGCGCCCGTCCCGGTGGTGACCGGCGAGTAAGCACCCGTGGTGGCGTTCTGCTGCGCGGCGTAGCCGAGCACGTACTGGCCGGTCTGGGTCGTGAGGTAACCGTTCGAGTTGGTGGTCAGATCGCCGGCGCGGGTGTACTGAGTGGCATCGAACGTCGGCGGGGTGCTGGCAACGTTGCCGTCGGCCACGCGCAGGAACCCGTCACCCTGGATCGCCACGTCGGTGGCGTTGCCGGTCGACTCGACGCCGCCGGCGGTCATGTTGTTGTCGATCGAGCCGACGTGAACGCCGAGGCCGACCTGGAGCGGGTTGGTGCCCGCGCTGTAGCCGTTGGGGCCGGTGCCAGCCTGGACGAGCTGGGAGAGCTCGTCGGCGAACTGGGTGCTCTGAGCCTTGTAGCCGATGGTGTCGACGTTCGCCAGGTTGTTGGCGGTCACGTCGAGCATGGTCTGGTGAGCGTCGAGGCCGCTGATCGCGGCGTACATGCCTGACATCATGGGAGCATCGTGCCCTTCTGCGGCCTCCTCGCAGAGGTCCAGCCGCGATTGTTGTTATCCGTCTCGCTCACGCGATCACGGCGCTGTCGATGTTGGTGAACACCTGCTGGCGCATGTGCTCGGATCCCACCGCCGTGATGACGGTGTTGTTCGCGACTGACACCACGTACGCGGTGCCGTCGACGAAGACCACGGAGTCGCGCGAGCCCTTGCCGGCAGCTCGCTGGACTCCCTCGTTCAGCCGTCCCAGCGTGGGCTGGTCGAGCTGAATCCCGCGCTGCTGAAGACGCTGCAGCGCGTGACGGGAAAACTGAAGCGTGCTCGTCTGCTTGTCGAGCAGCTCCTGAAAGGACGGACCGTTCGCCGCCTGCGCTCCCGCCGTGGCGGCAGCCGGCGTCGTGACCGGCTGAGCCGGGCCGACGGGGCCGGGCGCGATCAGCGCCGCATTGGGGAGCACTGAGCTCACGGATGGACCTCACGAGACCTCAGTCACGCTCGACGGAGCGATGCCCGCCGTACCGTTGACGGTCAGGGTGGGGCCCGACGAGCTGATCTCGACGCTCTGCACCGTGCCGGTGTCGGTCGCGCCAGTGGTCGGGTCGGTGTAATTGACGGTGGAGCCGATCATCTGGACCGCCGACGCCGTGCTCTGACTCGAGGCGAGCGTGGCAGTCGACTGAGCGGTGTCAGTCTCCTGCTCGACCGAGGTGAACTGGGCCAGCTCGGTGACGAAGCTCATCGGGTCACTCGAGTTCGGGTTCATCGGGTTCTGGTTCTGAAGCTCGGTCATGAGCATCTGCAGAAACTGGTTCTGGTTGATCGGCAGGCTGCTCGAGCTCGAGTTAGTCCCAGTGGTGCCGGTCGTCGAGTTGGTGTTGGTCGTGCCAGTCGTACTGGCGGGAGTGGTGATGCTCATCGTTGTCGTCCTTGTCTTGGATGTGCGATCAGGCGAGCACGTTCACCAGTGCACTGCCCGAGAGTGGGGAAGCGGTGAGTTCCGCCGCGCCGTCGTCGCCGACGGCGTCGATCGTGTCTTCGTCTTTGGAGGAGGCCGACCCGGAGCTCGGGGAGGCGTTCTGTGACTGGCCGTCGCCGCCACGGCTCTCGATGTTGAGGCTGAGCAGTGTCACCCCCGCGTTAGCCAGCTGGCGCTTGAGGTCGTCGCCGCCCTGCGACAGCGTGTCCGCGGTCGCGGCGTGGTCGGTCACCACGTGTGCGGTGACGCCGTTGTCGGTGCGCTGAAGGCTGATCCGGATCGTGCCGAGCGACGGCGGCGAAAGCTCGATACGGGCCTGCGAGACGCCCTGGCTCGAGGTGGCGATCGTCGTGCGAACCGTGTCGGCGGCATCCTCGAGTGGCACGCTGTAGCGGGTCGGGACGACGCTCTGCGGTGCCTGGGTCGGCTGCGTAGCCTGCACGGGCGCGGTCGTCTGCGGGGCGACGAGGGTCGGGGTCGTCGGCGTCGCGGTCGCGGTCGCTGTCGCTGTCGTCTGCGGCGACGATGAGGAGTGCTGAGGCTGTGAGCCCGTCTGTGACTGAGACTGAGATTGCGACTGTGACTGCGATTGCGAAGCGGTTTGCGCCGCGGACGCCTGGACCGTCGCCGTCGCCGGCGTCGTGGCGGAGGCGGCGGCCGTGGGGCTGGTCGCCTGGCCAGACGCCGTGGACTGGGCTGCCGGCGGCTGGCTCGCGGTTTGCGACTGGGCCTGCTGTGTGGCGCCTGCGGGCGTCGCGGATGGCTGAGAAGAGGTGGCGACGGGCGCGGACTGCGTGGCAGCCGGCGAGCCCGTCGCGGTCGGGGTGTCGGTCAGGGTGGGGGTGTCGGTCAGGGAGGGGGTGTCGGTCAGGTTCTGGGCGGTGGACGAGGAAGAGGAGCTGCTCTGGGCCGGTGAGGCGCTGGCCTGCGCCGCCGTGGGCTGAGCAGCGGCCTGGGCGCCCGGCGCGGTGGCGGCTGCAGCGCTCGCGGATGCGCCGGTGGCGGCACTCGCGACTGCGGCGGCCGCGGCGTTCGTGGCGTCGGAAGCCGCGGTGGCGCCGGTCGTGCTCGCGTCGGCCGACATGAGCGTCGTGGCCGTGGTGGCCGTAGCGGCGGTAGCGGCGGTCGTGGCCGAGGTGGCGTCGCTCGCGATCGTGGCGTCGCTCGCGGTCGCCGCCGCGGCGTCGGTCGCGGATGCGGCGGTGGCGGCGGTGGCGCTGGCCAGCGCCTGCGCCACCGAGCCGGCGACGGCGGTCGTGGACGTCTGGGCAGCGGACGCCGCGGCGTCGGTGGAGGTCGGGGCGGAGCCGGCGGCGGACTGGGCAGCCGTGGGCTGAACCGGCGCCTGCGCGCTCAGCGTGGCCTGCGCGACGGCGGCCGCCGCGGCCTGCACGGCGTCGGCGGACGGACGGCCGGGATCCTGAGACAGGTCGGCGGCTGACGGCGGGGCCTTCTTCGATCCCTGCGCCGATCCGCCGGCGCTCTTGTTCTGGCCTTCCGCAACGGCGGTCCGGGCCACTTGGTCATCGAGCACGCTGGCAAAGCCGGGCGGGCCTGAATCTGTGCCGGGCGGTCCGCCGCTCGCCTGGGGGGCGGTGGCGCTGACCGGAGCCGGAGCTGGAGCCAGGGCGGAGGGGCTCATGCGGCTCTCCTGCGATAGCCGTTGAGGGCAATCTCGTCGAGCGCCATGCCTTCTTGACGATTGGCCTCGCGCTCGTGGCTGGCGCGCTGGTTCTCCTTCAGGCGCTCGAGCGCCTGACGCTCCTGCGCGGCCTTGAGGAGAACCTCCCGGCGCTGGACCAGCTCGACCTCGTGGCGCCGCAGATTCTGTTGGGTGGCCTGATGGGCGCGCTCGGCGCGCTCCAGGTAGGCCTGCCGGGCGATCAAGTCGGTGGCGCTGATCGGCAGGCTCGTCGCATCGACCTGAGCGGCACGAGCGCTCGCGATCCGACCAGCGGCGGCCTGTACTTCCTCTTCGCAGCGGCGGTGGCGCAGAAGCGCGCCGGCCAGCTCCTGCTTGGCCGCATCCTCCCGACGCTCGCGCAGGGCGCGGACGCGTTCGAGTCGGAAGCGGAACGAGGATCCGTTCATGGCCCTTTACTCGACCGGCTCGCTCGCGGCCTAAGCGCGACTGGACGCTTATCCGAGCCGGTGCTGTCGCGGACCAGGTCCGCGACGCCTCAGGCGGTGAGCTGCAGCGCCGGGATCGCCGGCGCGCCGGGAACCACGCCACCGGCGGGGACCTGACGGCCGGGCACGCCGGCCGCGGGAGCCGGCGGTCCGTCGAGCACCTCGCCGGTGACCGGCATGCGGCGCACGAGCTCGTCGGCCAGCGCGAGTAACTGCGCGTCGGCTTCCTCCGGGCGGCTCGGCTCGTCGACGCGCTGGCGCAGGAAGGCTTCGATCCGCGGGCGCAGGCCGATCGCGGCGTCGAGGACCGGGTCGGTGCCGGCCTGGTAGGCGCCGATCGAGATCAGGTCCTCCTTCTCGCGGTAGGCGGCGAGCGCGGTGCGCACTCGCGTGCCCGCCTCGCGCACCTCCGGCGTGACGATCTCGCCGATCAGACGGGAGACGCTCTGAAGCACGTCGATCGCGGGGTAGTGGCCGGCGTGCGCGAGCGAGCGCGTCAGGACGACGTGGCCGTCGAGGATCGATCGGACCGCGTCGGCGATCGGCTCGTTCATGTCGTCGCCGTCGACGAGCACCGTGTAGAGGCCTGTGATCGACCCGCGGTCGCTCGTGCCGGCGCGCTCCAGCAGCCGGGGCAGCAGCGCGAACACCGACGGCGTGTAGCCGCGGGTCGCCGGCGGCTCGCCGATGGCCAGCCCGACCTCGCGCTGGGCCATGGCGAAGCGCGTGACCGAGTCCATCATCAGCATCACGTCGCGGCCCTGGTCGCGGAAGTGCTCGGCGATCGCGGTGGCGGTGAACGCGGCTCGGATCCGGACGAGCGCGGGCTGATCCGAAGTTGCCACGACGACGACCGAATGCGAAAGCGCGTCGCCCAGATCCCGCTCGATGAACTCGCGCACCTCGCGGCCGCGCTCGCCGACGAGCGCGATCACGTTGACCTGCGCGCTCGTCGAGCGCGCGATCATGCCCATCAGCGAGGACTTGCCGACGCCGGAGCCGGCGAAGATGCCGAGGCGCTGACCGCGGCCGCAGGGGACGAGGGTGTCAAGCGCGCGGACGCCGAGGCCGACTCGGTCCTCGATCCGCGGCCGCGTCATCGGGTCGGGCGGCGGTGAGGTGGTGTTGCGCCACGAGACGCCTTCGGGTACCCCAAACCCGTCAAGCGGATTGCCCAGGCCGTCGATGACGCGCCCCAGCAAGGGCTGACCCACGGCGACGCGAAACGGGCTGCCGGTCGGGTAGACGCTCGTCCCCGGGCCGATGCCGTGCAGCTCGCCGAGCGGCATGAGCAGCGTGCGGCCGCCGCGGAAGCCGACGACCTCGGTGGGGACGGGATCCCGGCCGGCGCGCTCGCGGCTCTCGCCGACCATGCACACCTCGCCGATCTCGACCTGCACCCCGGTCGCCTCGATGATCAGCCCGATCAGGTCCGAGACCTTCCCCACCCGGCGGGACAGGTCGGCGCCGTGGAGGGCGCGGGCAGCGCGTGCGAAATTAGTCTTGGTCATCGGTGACGCTGGTGGCGAGCGCTTCGGCGACGAGCTCGCGGGCGCGGCCGAGCTGGGTATCGATGCCGGCGTCGATGTCCCCGGTGTCGGTGCGCGCCACCGAGCCGCCGCGGGCGACGCGCCGGTCGGCCTGGACGGCGAGGTGCTCGATCCCGCCAAGCTCTGACTGCAGCTGCTCGACGCACTCGCTCACGAGCTCGAGGTCGGCGGGGTTGACGACCAGCGTGACCCGCCGGCGCTCGGTGAGGTGGCGAAGGGCGTTGCGGGCCACGTCGATCACACGCTCGGGCTGCACGGAGAGCACGCCGGCGAGGATCTGCTCGGCCAGCCGCAGGGCCATCTCGACGGCGTCCTCTTCGAGTTCGGCCACGATCTGTGCGCGGACCTGCTCGATCGCCTCGACCGACGCGCCGAGCGCGGCCAGGGCCGGCTGCGCGTCGGTGCGGGCAGCCGCCAGCCCGGCGGCGCGGCCCTCGGCCTCGCCCGCGGCCCAGGCCTGGGCGCGGATCTGCTCGGCCTCGGCGCGCACGGCCGAGAGGACGTCGGCGATCCCGCCGCTCGTCCCTTCCGGAGGCGCGTCGAGCTGACGGAACGCGTACGTCGCGACCGGCGTCGCGGACTCGCTAGACGACTGCATCTTCCTCGCCGCGCGAGAGCACCAGGGCGCCGGCCTCCTCGAGCTTGCGCACGATCGCCACGATCCGCCCCTGTGCCTCTTCGACAACGCGCTTGCGCTGCGGCGGCTGGTAGGCCATCTCCTCGACGAGCATCGTCGCGCCGCGCTCGGACATGTTGGACAGGATGCGCTCCTTGACGTCGTCGTTGACGCCGCGCAGGGCGAGGGCGAGGTCCTTCTGGTCGGCCTCGCGGAGGACGAGCTGGATCGAGCGGTCGTCGAGCTTGACGACGTCCTCGAAGACGAACAGCAGGCGGCGCACCTCGGAGGCGAGCTCCTCGTCGGACTCGGTCAGCGCGTCGAGCACGTTGCGCTCGGTCGAGCGGTCGGCGTGGTTGAGAATCTCGGCCAGCGACTTGATCCCGCCGGCGGCGCGCACGTACTCCTGCTGGACGATGCTGTCGAGCTTCTTGCGCATCACGGCCTCGACCTGCTTGACCACGTCCGGGCTCGTCTCGCCCATCCGCGCGATGCGCAGTGCGATCTCGGCCTGTTCGCCCGACGGCAGATGTGAGAGCACCTGCGAGGCCAGCGAGGTGTGCAGGTTGGCGACGACGAGCGCCACCGTCTGGGGGGACTCGTTGCGCAGGAAGGTGACGAGCTGCTCGGCCGGCGTGCGACGCAGGAACTCGAACGGCCGCATCTCGATCACGCTGGACAGCCGCCCGATGATCTCGAGCGCCCGCTCGGGCCCGAGGGCGCGCTCGAGCACCTCGCGCGCGTAGTCGACGCCGCCCGACATCAGCGAATCGAACGCCTCGACGGTGGCGGCAAATTCCTCGAGCACGGTGCCGGTGGTGAGCGGGTCGACCCGCTGGAGCTTTGCCATCTCCAGCGACAGGGTCTCGATCTCCTCGTCGCGCAGGTGCTTGAAGACCTGCGCCGCCTTGTCCGGTCCGAGCGACACGAGCAGCACAGCGGCCTTCTTGCGCCCCTTGAGCTCGGGGCGCTTCTGCTTCGCGACGGCCGTGCTGGCGGGCGCGACCGGTGCGGCCGGGGTGTTCGGAGTGGCCTGTTCGAGTTCGGCTGCCATTGACCGACTCGCCTAGTCTTCGCTCATCCAGGCCCGGACCTGCTGGGCGACGCGATCGGGATCGCGGTCGACCAGCTCCTCGACCTGGCGCTTGGGAACGTTGACCGGCGAACGCAGTCGCTTGATGTCGGCGGGCGACTCCTCGCCGCCCGAGGCGAGCGCGGCGAGCGGGCGCGGCGTGGCCAACTCGCGCAGCCAGGTGGGCTGACCCTCAAACGTCTCACGCTCGCGCCGCTTGAGGTTGCGGCGCATGAAGAACAGGAAGAGCAGGCCGCCGAGGCCGATGATCGCGTACTTGGCGTAGCCGAGCATCTTGGTCGACGAGGCCGGCGTCGCGGCGGGGGTGGCGGCCTTGGTGAAGGCGATCTGGGAGACCGACAGCGTGTCGCCGCGCTTGGCGTTCAGGCCGACCGCGCCGGCCACCGCGTTGCGGATCGCGGGTAGCTCGGACGCCGGCACCGTTTTGTCGACGAGCACCGACACCGACTGGTTGTTGATCGCGCCGGGCGTGATCGTCGAGTTGGTGATCGTCTTGTTGACGCCGTAGGTCGTGTTGGCCGTCTTGTTCGAGTAGTTCGAGTTCGAGCTGCCGGACGTCGCGGCGTAGGCGGGGACCGTCCCGGTCGTGCCGCCAGCGCTGGGGCTGCCGCCCTTCAGCGTCTCGGTCTGGGTCTGTGCGGTCAGCGGCACGCCCTTATTGCCGTAGGTGAGGCTCTGCTCCGTGGACTGGTTGGTGTTGAGGTTGCCGTTGACCACGACCTGGGCCTTGCCGGCGCCGAGCGTCTGAGCGAGCATCGCGTCGACCTGGGAGGTCATCGTCGAGTCGTACTGCTCGTCGGCCGATTGCGCGGCCGGCAGGCCGCCGCTGGTGGCGCCGTCGGCGCCGGCGCTCGGCCACAGCAGGGCGCCGCTCGAGTCGGTGATCGTCACCTTGCTGTCGGACAGGCCCTGGACGCTCGAGGAGACGAGCTCGGCGATGCCCTTGATCGAGCTCGGGTCGAGCGAGCCGGAGTCATCCAGGAGCACTGAGGCGCTCGAAGACTGAGTGTTGTCGCCGAACAGCTCGTCCTGCTGGTTGGGGAGCACGAGGTTCACGGTGGCGGAGTCGATGCCCTGGATCTGCTCGATCGTCTGGTCGAGCTGACCCTCGAGCGCGCGCTGGTAGGTGACCTGCTGCTGGAAATCGCTGGCGCCGAGCTGCGAGCTGTTCAGGAGCTCGAAGCCCGGCTGCTGGCTGCCGATCCCGAGCAGTCCGGCCGTGGCCAGCGCGATCCGCGCCTCGCTGACCTGGCTCGAGGTTACGGCGAGGGCCGTGCCGCCGTTCTCGATCTGGTAGCCGATGCCCTTGGCGTCGAGCGTGCTGGTGATCTTGCCGGTCTGGGCCGGATCGAGGCCGGTCTCGAGCGTCGAGTAGCTGGGCGCCGAGGCGAAATGCATGATGAGCATCAGGAATGCGATCGCAGCCAGGGCCGAACCGCCGACCATGGCCCAACCTTTGGGCGTGAGCTTGGTGATGAACTGTCGGATGTCCATTTATCGAGGGAGGGGAAGCGGGGGCGAGGGAAGGGGCGGTGGCGAGGGAAGTGGGTGTGGCGAGGGACGGAACCGGGGGCGGGGGAGGGACGGGCGAGGGAGGAAAGCGGGGGCGGCGGGGTTAGTGGCTAGACCTGGGTTTGGAAGACTTCGTTGACGGCGTCGGCGAGCTTGGTTCGGATCTGCGAGGCGAGGTCCATCGCCATCGACGCGTTCTCGACCGACGTGATCGCCTGGGTCGGATCGGTGAGCTGGCCGGTGGCGAGCTGCGTGGCGGCGGTCGAGGCGTTGACCTGCGTCTGTTCGAGCGAGTTGACCGCGCCGGTGAGGGCGTCGTTGAAGCTGCCGCCGGTGGCGCCGGTGGCGCCCGTTCCGTTCTGGCCGATCGAGCCGACCGAGCCGACGCTCCATTCGCCCGAGCCGAGCGGCCCGATGGCTCCTGAGATAGCTGGAATCACTTGAGCAGATCCAGCGTCTTCTCGAACATGTCCTTGGCGGTACTCATCGCCGTGACGTCCGATTGGTAGGCCCGGGACTCGTCGATCATGTCGACCATCTCGTTGACCGGATTGACGTTCGGCATCTTCACGTAGCCCTGGGTGTTGGCCGAGGGGTTGCCCGGGTCGTAGACCTCTTGGTCGGGCGTGGAGCTGCTCACGATGCCCGCGACCTCGACGCCGCCGGGCGTCGAGGAGCTGCCGAGCTGCGTGCCGGACGAGCTACCCATCGCGTTCGAGAGCGCCGCGCTGAAACCACCGCCGCCGACCTGCTGGAGGACAACCTGCTGCTCCTGGTAGGGCTGGCCGTTGGCGCCGTTCGTCGTGTCAGCGTTGGCCAGGTTCTCGGACGTCACATCCATCCGGGTGCGCTCCGCGGTAAGCCCGCTGGCGGCGATGCTGATGGCGTCGAAGAAGCTCATGGTCAGGACTGGTTGATGCCCATCGCGCTTTGCAGGATCGACTCGCGCTGAGCGGCGATCTGGGTCAAGCTCTCGTACAGCAGACCGTTCTGGGACAGAGCGGCCTCCTGCTGCTCGGCGCTGACGCCGTTGCCGTCGGCGCCCGTGGACTGCTGCACCGTGTAGGGCTGGAAGTTGACGCTGGTCGGCGACTGGCCCGACTGCATGGCCTGCTCGAGCGTCGCCTGGAAGTTCACGTCCTCGGGCTGATAGCCCGGGGTGTCCACGTTGGACAGGTTGTTGGTGAGCAGCGTGTTACGCAGCTCAGCGCCGCTCATCGCGGACTCGAGTGCCTGTTGGGTGGAGTCAAGCAGGGACATGGGTGAAGAACCTGGATGGTCTGCCCTCCCTGGGCTTGGCTACGACCCGATCCATCGAGTCCCCCCACTAGATCGGCGTTCGGGACGGATCCTTGAGGGGTACAGCGGGATCTCGTGCGGTGTCGCGGTGGCGGTGGCGTGCGGCGCCCTTGGCGCGGCGGTCGACCCGTGGCGCGGTGGCGCGGTGGCGGTGGCGTGTCGGGCCCTTGGCGCGGCGGTCGACCCGTGGCGCTCGCGGTGACCGGAGGGCCGGCGCTCTATGCAAAACGACCAAAACCAGCCCGTTGCCGGCCGGCGAGTGCACATAAGCATGTGGTGGATGCTTATGTGCACTTTTCATCTGGGATCGGGCGGGTTTGGCACGTTTTGCATGGTGGCGTGGGCCCTCGGACGTGGCGGTGGCGCGTGTCGCCCTTCGCGCGATGGTCGACCCACGGTGCGCGCGGTGATCCGGAGGGCGGGCGCTCTACGCAAAACGTGCCAAAACAAGCCCGCCGCTAGCCGGCGAGTGCACATAAGCATGTGGTGGATGCTTATGTGGGCTTTTCGTTTGGGTTCGCGGGGGTTAGGCACGTTTTGCATGGTGGCGTCGGCCCCCGGGACGGTGGCGGTGGCGCCGAGCAGCGGCCGGGGGTCGTGGTGGCGGTGGCGGTGGCGCGTGCGGTGGTCGGGGCGCGGTGCTACGCGCGGGCGACGGCGAACAGCGGCCAGGCCTCGGCGCCGGCGATCAGGTCGTGCGTGCCGCGGGCGGAGAACTCGGTCCCGGTGCCAATCACGAGCTCGGTGACCGTGCGGGAGACGAGGATCTCGCCCGGCTCGGCGAGCTCGGCCAGCCGATCGGCGATCTGGACCGACGCGCCGGCGACGTCGTCGCCGCGCAGCTCGACCTCGCCCGTGTGAATCCCCGCGCGCGCCGTGTGAATCCCCGCGCGCGAGTGGATCCCGTCAGGCGCGACCCCGACCCCGACGCCGGCGCTGGCACCGACGCCGGCGCTGGCAACGGCGCCGATCGCCACCGCGCAGCGGATCGCGGCCCCCGGGGCGTCGAACACCGCGACCATGCCGTCCTCGCCGGCGCGGACCACGCGGCCCCGGTGCGCTCGGACCGACTCGGTGGCGGGCACGCCCGGGCGGACGCTCAACACGGTGGCGAGGACTCGATCGGGGTCGCGCGCCGGACCCGAAGTGACGCCGGACAGGAAGTGTTCGATCTCTCCGAGCAGCCGGTCGATGTCGCCACCCGAGGCGAAACGGAGCGAGTGGTCGCCGGGCTGCTCGAAGTAACGCGCGCCCGGGATGTGATCGGCCAGGTAGCGCCCGTGACACGGTGGCGTCATACGGTCATCGAGGCGCTGGATCACGAGGGTCGGCACGCGGATCACGGGAAGTAGGGCGCGTACATCGATCTCGTGGATCATCCGGACGATCCGCAGGAAGGCGCTTGGGCTGACCGACATGCGCTCGAAGCGTGCGAACAGCTCGCGCGCGTGGCTCGAGCCGGCGCGGCTCGGCAGGAACCAGTCAATCGAAGCGCCCTGACCCCACCGGTGGGTGGCGATCTCCTCGAGCGAGGCGAACATTGCGTCCGAGCCCTCCCCGCACGGATAGTCCGGCGCGGGCCGGTAACGCGCGGTGGCGGCGCCCAGGATCAGCGCGCTGACGCGATCGGGATAGGTGGCCGCGAACAAGATGCTCATCGCGGCGCCCTCGGAGTAGCCGAACAGCGCCGCCCGGCTCGACCCGGCGGCCGACATGACCGCGCGGACGTCGTCCATGCGCTCCTCGAGCGGGGAGTCCGCGGGCGCGCGGTCAGACAGCCCGGTGTCGCGCTTGTCGAACAGGATCAGGCGGCCGAGGCCGGCGAGGCGGCGGAAGAAGTCGGTGGTCTCCGAGTCCTCCCAGAGGAGGTCGAGGTGGCTCATCGCGCCCGGCACGAACATGATGTCGCGCTGGCCCACGCCGAGAACCTGGAACGCGATGTGGACGTCGCCGCTCACGGCATAGCGAGTTTTTGGGGTCGCGGTCTCCGCGGGAGCGAGGTCGAGGCCGGGGTCCTGGCGGAGGATCCGGGCGTGCAGTTCGCGTAGCTCCACGCCCGGCTCGATGCCGAGCTGCTCGACGAGGATTGTCCGCACGTCGCGGTAGACGCCGAGCGCGTCGGATTGGCGCCCCGAACGATAGAGCGCCACCAGGCGCAGGAACCAGAAGCGCTCGCGGAGAGGATGCTCGGAGGTGAGGCGCTCAAGCTCGGCGACGGTCTCCCGGTGGCGCCCGCAGCCGAGTTGGGCCTCGATCCGCGTCTCGAGCACGCCCAGCCGCGCCTCCTCGAGTCGCGCGCGCTCCCCCGGCACGAACTCGAGCTCGTCGAGACCGGACAGCGCCGGCCCGCGCCACAGCGCGAGCCCTTGGGAGAGCAGCGCCAGCGCGGTGGCGGGATCGCCTCCAAGCAGTGTCTCTCGCCCGGCCACGGCCAGCCGCTCGAAGCGCAGCACGTCGAGCTCATCCTCGTCCACGCGCAGCAGGTAGCCGGGAGCGCGCGTGACGAGGCGCTCGCCCTCGCCTACCGAGCGAAGTGCCCGCCGCAGCTCGGATAGGCGGACCTGGAGGTTGGCTGCGCCCCGCTCCTGCTCGCGCGCCGGCCACAGCGCATCGACGAGGCGATCGGACGAGACCACGCGGTTGGCTTCGACGAGCAGCATGGCGAGCAGGGCGCGAGTGCGCGCGCCACCCACCGAGAGCGAACGCCCCTCATGCGCCACCTCCAGCGGACCCAGGATGCCGAAGTCCACGGTAAGCGGACAGTAATCGCAAAGTGGCCGCGCGGAAATGGCCAAGGGCCACGATCCCGGCATGACCACTAAACCCGCCACCGGTACCGCCACCGCCACCGCCACCGAATCCGAAGCCGCCACCTCGGTGCTGCGGATGATCTGGGGGATCCATATCTCCCGCGCCGTCTATCTCGCGGCCGAGCTCGGCATCGCCGACCTCCTCGCCGACGGCCCCGTCGACTCAACCGAGCTGGCTCGCGCCACCGGCACGCACGCGCCGTCGCTCTACCGCGTGCTGCGGCTTCTGGCGGCCCTCCACGTTCTTGACGAGGTCGAGCCGCGGACGTTCGCGAACACCGTCCTCGGAGAGCGGCTGCGTACCGGCGCTCCCGCCGGCCTGCGCTCGTGGGCCACGTTCCTCGACGCGATCGGTGCCACCCGCGCGTTCGAGTACATCGGGGACACGGTGCGGACGGGCCGGCCGGCCTTCGAGCCGGCGACGGGCAGGGAGCTGTTCGCTTCGCTGGCCGAGAACCCGGCCGCCGCGGCGGCCTTCGACGCGGCGATGAGCGAGCGAACGGCCGCCTTCGCCCCAAGCGTCGCGCGCGGCTACGACTTCTCGGACCTACGGACGGTCGTCGACGTGGGCGGCGGGCAGGGGACGCTGCTGGTGGAGATCCTGGCCGCCAACCCGCACCTCCACGGCGTGCTGTTCGAAACGCCCGAGGTGGCCGCCCGCGCCGACGCGTTACTCGACGCGATCGACTTACGAGATCGCTGCGAGATCAAATCCGGCGACTTCTTCGAAGCCGTCCCAAACGGAGCGGACTGCTACCTGCTGGCCAACGTCCTGCACGACTGGGACGACGATGATGCGGTCACGATCCTGGCCAACTGCCGTCGCTCGATGGCGGGAAACGGTCGGGTGCTGATCCTGGAAAGACTCATCCCAGAAAAAGAACAGGGCGGAGATCCGATCCCCGCCCTGCTCAGCGACATCAACATGCTCGTGATCACCGGCGGGCGCGAGCGCACGAACGCGGAGTACGCGGAGCTCCTGCAAGTCGCCGGTCTGACGATCGGCGGCGTTCAGCCGGTGGCGTTTCCCTACGGCGTGATCGAGGGCTCGCCCTAGGCGAGCGTGAAGTGCGAGACGAGCCGCTCGAGCTGCTCGGCGGTCTTGGCCAGCTCGCTGGCCGAGGCGGCGATCTGCTGGGTCGACGCGCTCGTCTGCTCGGTCGACGCGCTGACCTGTTCCGATGACGCGCTCGACTGTTCGGCGACAGCCGCCACCGAGGTCATGCTGTCCTGGACCCGGTTGCCGGCGCTCGCGATCTCCTGGATCGAGCCCGCGATCTGCTCGACGCGGTCGCCCACGTCCTTGACCGCCTCGGAGATGCGGGCGAAGGCCTCGCGTGCCTGCTCGACCGTCGTGGCGCTGTCCTCGGTCTGGCGGGCGCCGTCCTCGACGACCTCGACGACTCTGCGCGTCTCGTGCTGGATCTCCTCGATCAGGTTGGCGATCGACGACGCCGCGGACTGCGACTCCTCGGCCAGCTTGCGCACCTCCTCGGCCACGACGGCGAAGCCGCGGCCCTGCTCGCCGACCCGGGCCGCCTCGATTGCGGCGTTGAGCGCGAGTAGGTTGGTCTGCTCGGCGATGCCGGTGATCGTGTCGACGATGTCACCGATCTGCTCGCTCTTCGCGTCGAGCGAGCGAATCGCGCTCGAAGCCTGCGCGCTCGAACTGCGCACCGCGTGCATGGCCTCGGTGGCCTGGGAGACCGCCTTGGCGCCCTCCTCGGCGAGGCTGCGGGCCTGGGCGGCGGCGTCGGCGGTCTGCTGGGCGCCCTCGGCCGAGGCCTGGGAAGCCAGCGCCACCTCGTCGGTCAGGATCTTGGCTTCGGCGATCGAGCGGACCTGGTCCTCGGCGCCGGCGGCCACCGAGCTGACCGCCTGAGCGATCTCGCCGACCGCGCGGCCGGCCTCCTCGGAGGTGTTGGCCATCTGCTGGGAGGAGAGCGACAGCTGCTCGGCGTTCCCGGCGATGTTGCGCAGCATCCCGGCCACGCGCTCGCGCGTCGTGTTGTACGCGGCGACGCTGCTCTGGGTCTTCTCGACCATTCCGTTGAACGTGCGGGTCAGCTCGCCCACTTCATCCTGTCGCGTCGTGGCGATGGTGTCGATGTTCGGACGCAGCTCACGGGTCAGGTCGCCCTGAGCGATCGCCTCGAGCCCCGACTCGAGCTCGGCCAGCGCTTGGCCGTCGAGGTCGCTGATGCCCTCGAGCAGGCGCGTGATCCGCCGGCTGAAGTCACCGGAGATCGTCACCCCGATTACGAGGGCCACGACCACGGCCACAAACGCGATCGCCAACATCAGCGTCTTGGAGCCTCCGGACCAGCCGACCACGACAGCGCTCAGGAACAGGAGGCTGACGACGATGAATCCGCCGAGCAGCTGCCGGCGAACGGATGAAAACAGGAGTGACACGGAGTGGGTCCTTTCGGGGGCTAGAACTGCCTTTGCATCGGCCGCGTCCGACCGCCGCTTGAGCTTCGCCTACGCGGCCTGGGCGGAACCGGCGGCGGACACGGAAGTCCAGCCGGCGATCTCGATGCTGCGGTCCTGGGTCAGGTCGACGTCGGCCGAGGCTCCCGGACCAGTGATCACCCGGAGCACCGGACGGTCGAGCGCATACTCGGGCACGCGGACCACGATCGCGCGGCGTCCGTCGACGAGCTCGACCTCGATGCCGACCGGGAAGGGAGCCACCCGGCGCGCGAAGACCTCGCAGATCGCCGGGTCGAAATGGGTTCCGGCGCCGGCCAGGATCGTCTGCACGCCGACGTGGGCGGGCTTGGCAGGTGCGTAGGGGCGCTCGGAGGTAATCGCGTCGAAGGTGTCGGCGACGGCAGCGATCCGGGCCATCTCGTGGATCTCCACGCCGGCCTTGCCCTCGGGATAGCCGCTTCCGTCCCAGCGCTCGTGGTGGCGCAGCACGCACGCCTGCACGAGCGGATCCCACGCGCCCGTGTCGCGGATCAGCTTGACGCCCGCCTTGGGGTGGGTCTTGACGATCTCCCACTCGTCCTCGGACAGCTTGCCGGGCTTCACCAGTATCGGCTCGGGCACCGCGAGCTTGCCGATGTCGGACAGCAGCAGCCCCATGCCGAGGCGGAACAGCCGTTCCTCCTGGCGGTCGTCGTGGCGCTCGCCCTTGTAGTCGAGCCAGCCGTGCTCGATGATCATCCGCCGGCCGATGAGCAGGCCGAGCGCGGTGACGTCGATCGAGTGCTGGACGGCGTAGGCGTCGGGGCCACACAGATCGGCGAGCACGAGCGCCTTGCCGTCGGATTCCTCGATCTCCTGGAGGATCGCGTCGACGACCTCGCCCAAGTTGTCGGTCGCCTCAGGATCGAGCGTACGGCCGGCGACGACGGCCCGCCTGGCCTCTTCGTGCAGTCCGAGGAGCGCTTGGGTAGCGAGCGCGCGGGTCTGTCCGCCGATGGCCGGATCGGGCTCGATCCCGCGGCTCAACTCGTCCTCGACCCACACGGCCTGGATGGCGGCGCGGCCGAGGTGCTCGATGAAGCGCTCGTTCAGGGTGACGCCGGCGCGGAGCAGCGGAGCGGAGTCGCGACCGGTGAAGATGTCGCGCGCGAGCCGGGCGTCTGGGGAGATATTGGCGATCGAGACGAGCCGCATGCCCTGCAAATCGGCGGCGTTGACGGAATCTTTAGGTCCGACCCGGAGTGGGTCCCCTAAGCAGTCGCCTGCACGTTGGGGCGGGGCTCGCGAGGGACCGCGTAGCCGCGCGCCGCCCGACCGATCCGCTGCACGTTGGCGAGCTCCAGCAGCAGCGCCTCGCGGTAGCGCAAGATCTCGATCTCGACGCGCTTACTCATCAGCGCCGCGCGCTGGAGCGCGGGCCGTGCGTCGCACGGGGGGAACGTGGGGAGCGTCGCGATCAGCGCGTTGCGCTCGGCCTGGAGCGTCGCCACCTCGTCGAGGCGACCCTCGCCGACGAGCTCGAGCTCGCGCTCGATGCTGCGGGCCAGCATCTCGTAGGGCGCCGCCTCCGAGCCGCTCATGACTGCGCGATGCTCGCGAACGCCTCGCGCAGCTCTCCGAGCAGCCCGCTCACGTGCTCGAGCGCGGCGGGCTTGCGCTCGAAGCGGGCCTGGCGCAGCTGTCGCAGGCAGTAGACGTAGATCGACTCGAGGTTGTTCGGGATGTCGCCCTGCTCGAAGTCGAGCACGTCGCGCAGGTGCTGGATGATGTCCTCGGCGCGGGTCAGCTTGCGATTCGTGAGCTCGATCTGTCCTGCCTCCATCGCCACTCCGGCCTGGTAGAGGAACTTGCGTGCCCCGTCGTACAACATCACGATGAGCATCTCGGGAGGCGCGCTGAGCACCGCGCTCTGGCGGTAGGCGTTGGGCGTGGCGATGGATGGGGACATTGCGGGGGCCGGATCTCCTAGAGCGTGAATTGCGACACCAGTCTCTGAAGATGCTCGGCAGTGTCCGCGAGCTCTTGAGCCGACGCGGCGATCTGCTGCGTCGAGGCGCTCGTCTGCTCGGTTGAGGCGGACACCTGTTGGGCCGAGGCCGATGATTGCTCAGCCACCTGGAGCACCTCGTCGACGCTCTCCTGCACCTCGGCGCCGGAGCTCACGAACGACTCGAGTGAGTCCGCGATGCGCTCGACGCGCTCGGTCATGTCCTGGATGCCCGAGTCGATGCGCATGAACGACTCACGCGCCCGCTCGACCGTGTGGACGCTTTCGTCGGTTTGACGCGACCCGTCGCTCACGACGCGCACGGCGGTGCCGGTGGCGGTCTGGATCTGCCCGATCAGCGCACCGATCGAGGCGGCCGCGGTCTGCGACTCCTCGGCCAGCTTGCGGACCTCCTCGGCCACGACGGCGAAGCCACGGCCCTGCTCGCCGGCACGGGCCGCCTCGATGGCGGCGTTGAGGGCCAGCAGGTTGGTCTGCTCGGCGATGGCGGTGATCGTGTCGACGATGCCGCCGATCTGATCGCTCATCGCGCCGAGCTCGGAGATCTTCTCGGTGATCTCGGCTGACGAGCCCTGCACGGCGCGGATCGCCTCCGTGGCGCGGAGCATCGCCTCGGCGCCCTCCTCGGCCAGCTGGCGGGTATCGCGCGCGGCCGTGGCCGTTTGAGCGGCATCCTGCGCCGAGCCCTTAGCCGCCGCGGCGACGTCCGCCGTGACGCTGCGGACTCGCTCGAGCGCGCGGACCTGCGACTCGGCGCCGTGCGCCACCGATCCGATCGCGTCGGCGATCTCGCCAACCGCCATCCCTGCCTGGTGTCCGCTCTGGGCCATCTCCCCGGAGGCCGAGCCGACCTTTTCCGAGCCGCGGGCGATGTCGCCCACCATCGTCGCGATGCGGGCCCGCATGTCGGAGAACGCTCGTCCGAGCGCGTCGCGCTCGGACCGCGGCTCGACGGCAACGGTCAAGTCCCCGGCGGCGATCTGACCCGCCGTATCGACCATCTGCCTGAGGGAGTCGACCGAACCGCGGAACGCGGCCGCCAGCCGGCCGATCTCGTCGGTGCCCGCGACGTCGACCTCGACGTCCACCTCGCCGCGGGCCATCCGCTCGGCGGCTTCGCTCATGGCCGCCAGCGGGCGGGTGATCGACCGAACGAGCCACCACGTAATAGCTACGACGAGCAGCAGCCCGATGATCCCGATCACCGACAGGAGGCTGATCGTGGAGCTCACATCGGCGCGGAGGACAGCGCTTGACTCGGTCCGAGCGTTTAAGAGTCCGTTGACGGCGACGCCGATGCAGGCGGCGGACACGATGGCGAGTGCGGCGACGAGGCCGAAGAGCTTGCCGCGGATACCGACGGAGATGAGCCTTTGGGGGACAGCTGGTGAGGCGTTGTTCATGGCCGGGGGAATCGGCAGGCCACGAGCATCCCTGAGCCCGGTTGGGCGCCCTCGTCAGAATTCGACTAAATCTCGGACCAGGAGGCGCTCCCGGGGCTCCCGGCGCGGCGCCGGTGCCGTCGTCGACTCAGCCGCCCGGCAGCGAATTGAGCTGACTGGTGAGCCAGCTGCTCGTCGACTGACTCTGCGACAGCGCCGCTTCCATGTTCGCGAACTCCGTGACGAGCTCTTGTTCCTTCTCGGCGTTGGCCGCGGTCATGTTGCT
>DATBYI010000536.1:0-6326 GCA_036513815.1 Solirubrobacteraceae bacterium | reverse complement strand
GGTACCGACGACTACACGACCTCGCCGGTGACCTGGTCGGGGTCCTGACGGGGCCAGGACGGCGGCGCCTGAAGGCGGCGCCTTAGCTGAACTCAGGCGCGCTCCATCCCGGGAGGATGTCCGGGAGGCCGTCGCTGACCCTGTCGGGAAAGTGAGCGTCGCGCTTCTCGAGGAAGGCGGCGATGCCTTCGGCGGCGTCGGCCGAGCGCCCGCGGAAGAACATCCCGCGCGAATCGGCCCGGTGCGCCAGCATCGGATGCTCGGCCCCCAGCATCGTCCACATCATGCGACGGGCCAGCGCCACCGAAACGGGCGCCGTGTTGTCGGCGATCTCGCGGGCGAGTGCGTTGGCGGCGTCGAGCAGCTCTGCTTTCGGATGGAGGCTGCGGACGAGACCGCCTTGCAGTGCCTCGTCGGCTCCGAACACCCGTCCGGTGGCGACCCACTCCATCGCGCGGCTGATCCCGACCACCCGGGGCAGGAACCAGCTCGAGCACGCCTCGGGCACGATCCCTCGGCGCGCGAACACGAACCCGATGCGGGCATCGTCGGCGGCCAGCCGAACGTCCATCGGAAGCGTCATGGTGGCGCCGATCCCGACCGCGGGGCCGTTGATGGCGGCGATGACGGGCTTGGTCGACTCGAAGACGCGAAGCGTGAAACGGCCACCGCTATCGCGCGGAATCGAGTCAGCGCCCTCGTGCTCGCGCCTCGCGAACGTCTCGCCACCGCGCTCGAGGTCGGCGCCGGCGCAGAACGCCCGGCCGGCGCCGGTCACGATCACCGCGCGGACCTCGTCGTCGGCGTCCGCGCGGTCGAACGCCGCCATCAGCTCCTCGAACATCGTCTGGGTCCATGCGTTCAACCGATCCGGCCGGTTCAGCGTGACGGTGAGGACGCGGTCGGTCAGCTCGGCGGTTATGTGCTCGGGCATTCGGGCTGCTCCTGTCTAGGGCCAATCGGGCTGGGCGGCCGCTAGCGCGATCGCCTGGAGGACCGCCCGGGACTTGGCCTCGGACTCGCGGAACTCGAGCTCCGGCTTGGCGTCGGCGACGGTACCGCCGCCCGCCTGCACGTGCGCGATGCCGTCCTTGACCACGACGGTGCGAATGTGGATGCAGGTGTCGAGATCGCCGGTGTAGCTCGCGTAGCCGATCGCGCCTCCGTAGCCACCACGCTTGACCGGCTCGAGCTCGTCGATGATCTGCATCGCACGGACCTTCGGCGCCCCCGACAGCGTCCCGGCCGGCAGCACCGAGCGCAGCGCGTCGAGTGCGCCGACGCCGTCGTTCAGCTCGCCGATGACGCTCGAGACGATGTGCATCACGTGGCTGTAGTTCTCGACCGCCATGAAGCTCTCGACCTCGACCGTCCCATACGCGCACACCCGTCCGAGGTCGTTGCGCCCGAGGTCGACGAGCATCACGTGCTCGGCCCGCTCCTTGGGATCGGCCAGGAGCTCCTCGGCGGTCCGCCGGTCCTCCTCGGCGTTCCCACCGCGCGGCCGCGTGCCCGCGATCGGCCGGGTCGAGACGCGTCGGCCGGCCACCGTGATGAGCGGCTCAGGGCTGGCGCCGGCGATCTCGAAGTCGCCGAAGTCGAGGAAGTACATATACGGGCTCGGGTTGACCGCCCGCAGGCCCCGGTAGATCGAGAACGCCTCGACGGGCACGGGGCCCGACCAGCGCTGCGAGGGGACCACCTGGAAGGCGTCGCCGGCGTAGATGTACTCGATGATCCGGGCGACGATGGCCTCGAACCGCTCGCGGCTCATGTTGGACCGGAGGGGAGCAACGGACCGAGCGACGGCCGGCGGCTTGGGCGGCCGCGGCACCGGACCGGCGAGCCGCCAGCGCACCTCGGCGATCGTGTCGAGTGCGCGGGCGTACGAGACGTCGAGGTCGTCGTCGGCGTACACGTTGGCGATGACCGTCACCGTGTGCTTGAGATGGTCGAACGCGACGAGCGCGTCGGTCAGCATCAGCGCCAGGTCGGGCACGCCGATCGGATCCGGGTTGGGCGGCCCGAGCGGCTCTACCGTCCGCACCAGGTCGTAGGCGAACAGCCCCACGGCGCCGCCGGCGAAGGGCGGCAGATCGGGGAGCGGCGCGGCCTTGAGCGCAGTGAGCTCCGCGGCGGCGAGCGCATACGGGTCGCCGCCGTCGCCCAGCGACCACCGAAGCACCCTGCGGGGGCGGAAGCCGATGAAGCTGAACCGACCGACCCGTCCCTGGTCCGCCGACTCGAGCAGGAACGAAGGTTCAGCCCCGCGCAGCTTGAGGAAGGCCGACACCGGCGTCTGGCAATCGTCGATGAACGTCTCGCGAACCGGGATCAGGTTGTAGTCGGCGGCGAGCGCTCGCGTCTGCGCCAGCGACGGGGTGATGCCGATCGGCGTCGTGTCAGCGCCGCTGGCGACGGCCATCGAGAACCCGCTCGGCATCGGCAATGCTCAGGCCGCGGCCGCGCAGCAGCACGGCGAGGTGATAGATGACGTCGGCCGCCTCCTCGGCGACGCGCTCATCAGACTCCTCGCGAGCCGCCCGGACGACCTCCTCGGCCTCCTCCTCGACCTTGGCTCCGGCGAGGCCTGGGTCATCGAGGAGCTCCGCGGTGTACGAGCCCTGGGGCCTGGTCGCCGCGCGCTCGGCGATCGTCCGCTCGAGCGCGGGGAGCGTCTCGTAGCGCGCCTGGAGTTCGACGTCGCCCCGGTGAAAGCAGGACTGCTCGCCGGTGTGACAGGCCGGACCGGCCGGTTCAACGAGCGCGAGCAGCGCGTCGGCGTCGCAGTCGTAGCGGATCGCCATGACCTTCTGGGTGTTGCCCGAGGTGGCGCCCTTGTGCCACTGCTCCTGCCGCGAGCGGCTGTAGAAGTGCATCTCGCCGCTCTCGCGCGTGCGCCGGAGCGCCTCGGCGTTCATGTAGGCGAGCGTCAGGACCTCTCCGGTCCGCCAGTCCTGGACGATGCACGGCACGAGGCCGTTCTCGTCGAATGCGATGTCTGAGTCCTCCACCGGGGTGGCGGATTCTAGGTGCTCAGACCGGGGCCGCCGGCGTGGGCTGCCCGCCGAGGTAGCGGGCAGCCCACGGGTACTAGGCGGCCTGTTCCAGGAACTCGGGCTCGATCTCCGTCTCGACCACCGTGTCGGACTCGGACATCGCCTCGAGCGCCCCGGCCGGCCGGAGGAAGGCCAGACCGATCGCGATCGCGGCCACCAACAGCGCCGCCGCGATTGTGAACGCCAGGTGGTAGCCGTCGGTGAGCGCGGTGGCGTTCGAGGCTCCATGGGCGAGGAGCGAGCCCGTCCGCGTGCTCGACAGCGTCGCGAGCACGGCCAACCCGAGCGCGCCACCGACCTGCTGGGTCGTGTTCACGAGCCCCGACGCGAGACCCGAGTCCTCGGGCGTGGCGCCGGACATCGCGAGCGTCATCAGCGCCGGGAAGACGAGCCCTGCTCCAACTCCGAGCATGACCATCCCGGGCAGGAGGTCCGTGACGTAGCCGGCGTTCGTCGGCGCCTGGCGGAAGACCACGAGGCCACCGGCCACCAGGGCCAGGCCGACGATCAGGGTCGACTTGGCGCCGAAGCGCATCATCAGCTGCGCCGTCAGGCGCAGGGACATCGCCGCGATCCCAACCGCGACCGGCAGGAACGCGAGACCCACTTCGATCGCGTCGTAGTGGAGCACGCGCTGCAGGTAGAGCGCGCCGAGGAAGAACACCCCGAACATGCCCGCGACCATCAGCACCTGCATGAGGTTCGCCACCGTGACCGTGCGCGAGCGGAACACGCGCAGCGGGATCAGCGGGTTGGCGGCGGTCGCCTGGCGCGCGACGAACCCGGCCAGGAGGCCGACGGCGACGGCGCCGAAGCCCAGCGTGTGCGCGGAGCCCCACCCGTATTTGCTCGCCTCGACGATCGTGTACACGGCCAGCATCAGCGACGCGACGAGCAGCAACGCGCCGGGGGCGTCAGCACCGTTCTGCAGGCCGATCCCGCGGTCGTTCGGAAGCAGCCGCGTGGTGAAGATCCCCGTCCCGATGCCGATCGGGATGTTGACGAAGAAGATCCAGTGCCAGTTGATTGCCTGGGTAAGGACGCCGCCGGCCAGTAGGCCGATCGCGCCGCCGGCGGCGGCCACGAACGCGTACACGCCGATCGCCCGGGCCTGTTCGCTCGGCTGCCGGAACATCGTCACGATCATCCCCAGGATCACGGCCGAGGTCATCGCCCCGCCAATTCCCTGGACGAAGCGCGCGCCGATCAGAAGTCCCTGGCTATCGGCCAGGCCGCACACGAGCGACGCCGTCGTGAACACCGTCAGGCCGGCGAGGAAGATCCGCCGCCGGCCGATCAGGTCACCTAGCCGCCCGACCAGCAGCAGCAGGCCGCCGAAGGCGATCAGATAGGCGTTGATGACCCAGGCCAGGTTCGACTGGGTGAAGTGCAGATCGCTCTGGATCGACGGCAGCGCCACGTTGACGATCGTCTGGTCGAGAATGATCATCAGGAAGCCGGCGCACAGGACCACCAGGGCGATCCATCGGTTTCGCTCGGATAACTCGGAAGTCTGTGTCATCTGCTCCATCTCCTGGGGTCGGTCCGGTCGAGAAAGGACAGTAGCAGATGATCTGGTAGTAGACGATCTGCTTCCGTCGTAACCCAGTGTGGGCTACGGATCCCAACTCCACATCAGGCGTTCGGAGCGAATGTCGCGGCGTAAGGCCTTACGCGCGGGAGCGTTCTGCCTTAGGCGTAAAAGGCGCCGCCGTCAGGCGCCGGCGACCCTGTCTAGGTCAGCGCGGACGGCGTACGGGGTGCGTGCACTGCACCGGCTCAGACAGACGGCCGCAGGCCAGGCGGCCGAGCGCGTCAAGAAAGACCTGGCGCTCCTCGGGGGCCAGTTCGCTCAGGACGTCGTCACGTACGCGGTCGAGCACCTTGTCCGCGGCCTTGACCGACCGTTTGCCCGCGTCGGTCACGACGATCACCCGCGCGCGGCGGTCGGTGCTCGAAGGACGCCGCTCGGCCAGCCCGGACGCCTCGAGCTCGTCGACCGTCACCACCATCGTCGTCTTGTCGAGTCCGACGAGACGCGCGATCTCGGTCTGAGTGTGCTCGCCGGTCAGCGCCGTGGTGAGCACGGCGTGGGCCCGGGGCGAGATGCCCAGGTCCTCGAGCGCGGCACTCATCTCCGTCATCAGGTTGTGGCTGGCGCGCGAGAGCAGCCAGCACAGATCAGCGGCGAGGGCGGGCGGAGCTTCGAGGACGTCTGCGGTCATGTCACAAGGATAGTCCGCTTGCCAAAGATCTGGGAGCAGAAGATCTATTACGTGCGTCGGCGGCACCTGACCGCCGCGACTTATTCAATCCCCAGGCGGTCAAGGAGCTGCTCGTCGCCGCGCCAGTGCCGGCGGACGCGCACTGAGAGCGCCAGGTGGACGTGTTCGCCGAGTTCGTGCTCGATCACGCGGCGCGCGGCGATCCCGATCGCCTTGACCATCTGCCCCCCGGCGCCGATCAGGATCCGCTTCTGGGACTCGGTCTCGGCCAGGATGACCGCCTCGACCCGGACCGGATCGCCGGCCTCGACGGCCTCCAGCACGACCTCGACCGAATGGGGCACCTCCTCCCGCGTGCGTGCCAGCACCTGCTCGCGGATGAGCTCGGCGAGCCATACGCGCTCGGACTGATCGGAGAGCTGGCGGGCCTCGAAGTAGAACGGACCCGCCGGCAGCAGCGCGACGAGCGAGTCGACGAGCGTCGGCACGCCCGACCCCGTGCGCGCCGAGACCGGGAATATCTCCTCGGCGACGTCGAGGTCGGCTGCCCCCTGGAGTGCGGCGGCGGTCGCCGCCCGGTCGGACAGATCGACCTTGTTCACGGCCACCACGACCGGGATCCCGGTCGGTTTGACGAGGTTCGCGATGAAGCGATCGCCCGGGCCGATCCCCTGCTGGGCGTTGACCACGAACAGGCAGGCGTCGGCGCCCGCGAGCTCCTGCTCGACTCGTCGCTGCATCCTCGTCGTGAGCGCGTCGCGGGGGCGCTGGACGCCGGGCAGGTCGACCAGCACCAGCTGCCAATCCGGTCCGGTGGCCACGCCGCGGATGGCCCGCCGGGTGGTCTGCGGCTTGTCGGAGACGATCGCCACCTTGGCCCCGACGATCGCATTGGCCAGCGTCGACTTCCCGACGTTCGGACGGCCGGCCAGCGCGACGAAGCCCGACCGGGTCGGCGCGCTCACTGCGCCCAGCGCAGCAGCTCGGCCTGGAGCGCGAGCATCTCGCCGTCGTCGGTCTCGTGGTCCATCCCGGTCAGATG
>DATBYI010000535.1:0-4070 GCA_036513815.1 Solirubrobacteraceae bacterium | reverse complement strand
TACCACGCCATGACCTCGACCGCGAGTCGTCCGGCGCGAACCGCGGGATCCTCCTGGGCGAGGCGGCGTGCCTCCTCGAGCGAGCCCGTCCGGTAGAAGGTGAGCCCGCGCAGCGATTCGTCGGGCTGATCGCCGACCGGTCCGTTGGTCACGACGTGGCCCGCCTCGCGCAGCGACGCGTGATACGCGACGTGCTCGCGCTGAATCCGCTCGAGCGTCGCCTCGTCGTAGGGCGTCGCATCGGCCGGACGGCGCAGCAGGACCAGCTCAAACGCCTCGAGGTCCACGGCGCTCATTCTCCCACGCCGGCCCGCCCGGTCCGCGGAGGATCAACCTGATTCAGCGCAGCTCGACGCCGTTGACGATCAGATCCTCGAACGTCGCCGTCGTCTCCCAGGCCTGGATGCCCGAGGCGTGGAAGGCGCCGACGTCCTGCGCGCCGGAGGAGACCGAGGGCGCCACCGTCACCGTGGCGACGGCCGCCCAGCTCGCGCCCCGGTTGGTCGAGTAATAGCCCGTGTAGCTGCTGCCGTTGCGAACCAGACGCAGCGTCACCGGGTAGCCGACGTAGACCTTCGGGACCTGGATCCATGTGTCCGTGAAGGGACCGCCCGCCGCGTTCCACGCCATCTCGATCGTCGCGTTGCTGGCCACGTAGAGCACGACCGCCGGCCCGGAACCGGCGGGCGCGGTCATCTGGTTGCGCTCGATCAGCCCCGCGGCTCCTGACGTCCCACCCGACGGATCCCAGGTCACCGTGACCTGCGCCGTCGACGACGGCCCGGCCGCCCGGGGTGCGTAGATCGCCGCATAGGAGTCCGACGGCGCCTCGTCCTCGTAGGCCGGGAACACGCCGCTCCCGCGCGCGCTGATCGCGAGCGAGCCGTTGGAAGCGCCGAACGAGGCGGGCTGCCCGGTCGTGTCGGCCGTCGCGAACGGCGCCGGCACGGGAACCGAAACGGTTTCGCCGAAGTTCGCCGACGACGAGCTGAGACCGACGACCGGGTCATAGGCAGCCGCGGCCGCCAGCGCGCCGACCCCGAGCGGCGGCCCGGTGGCGGGCGCGGTGACGCGGTAGAGCACCGTGAACCGGTGACCCGGAGCGAGCCGCTTGAGGTGGGTGCGCCCGAGCCGGGTGACACGCCATCCCCTCGGAGCGAAGAACGAGAGCGACAGCCGCTCGACCGCGACCGTCGCCTGGTTGACGAACGACTCCCGCACCGTGGTGGTCCCACCGGCGTCCACCTGCGGATCCGCCGGCTCGAGCGACAGCACCGTGTGCGGGGCGAGCACCCTCAGCACCCGCCGGCTCTCCGGCGCCACCCGGAACATCGCCACGCCGTGGGCGGGAACGAACGCGCTGATTTGGCCGCCCGTCTCGCTGACCGAGTTGGTCCACAGGTTCAGCAGGCTGTAACCCGGAGCGCGACGTAGCCCGGCCGCGCCGGCGCTCGTCGTGATCGTCGCGGCGGTGTTGGTCGAGTTGAACAGGAGCACGGAGCGGTCACCTCCGGTCAGCTGCCTGGTCATGACCCACAGCCCGCCTGCGCTCGCGATCGGCACGCCGGGGCGCCCTAGCGGATCCTGGTCGACCGCGATCACGTCCGCGTTCTCGTAGATGGAGAGCGCGTCTGGCGTCAACTCGCCCACGTCGGTGCTCGCGATCAGCGGCGCGGCCATCTCGGCCCACAGGCTGAACTCGCTTCGGTACTCGATCGGCGTGCTGCCGCCGTTTCCGATCTGGAGCAGGTCTGGATCGTTCCAGCCGCCCGGGGCGGCGCTCGAGGACAGATCGACCGTCCCCTCGAAGTTGGACAGCATCGAGCCGTAGTTGTCCTCGATGTCGGAGGTCGTCCGCCACAGGTTCCCGACCGTCCTTCCCCACGTCCACGAGTCGACGCCCGGATCCGGGTCGACGATCGAGAACACGATCGGGCGCCCGGTCGCCCTGAGCGCGTTGCTCATGCGCGTGTAAAGGGACGCGTCGACCTCTTGCGCGGACTCCCCCGGGTAGTCGCCGTAGGGGATGTTGCAGCGGTCGTACTTCACGTAGTCGACGCCCCACGACGCGAACGCGGCCGCGTCCTGCGCTTCGTGGCCGTAGCTGCCCGGGTACCCAGCGCACGTCGTGGTGCCCGCGTCCTCGTAGATCCCGAGCTTCAGCCCGAGGCTGTGAACGTAGGCCGCCACCGGCGCGATCCCGCCCGGAAAGCGCGTCGGGTCGGCGACGAGGTTCCCGTTGCCGTCGCGACTCCGGGCCATCCAGCAGTCGTCGATATTGACGTACCGATAGCCGGCCGCCGCCATCCCGTCCGCGACCATGTCGCGAGCCGTCTGCTCGACGAGCTGCGCGCTCACGCTGCAGTACTCGGAGTACCAGTCGTTCCAGCCCATGGGCGGCGTCAGCGCGACGCCGTTGGGCTCGGCGGCGGCGGTCGCCGCGAGCGTGGCAAGCCACGCCGTGCACACGAGTGCGGCCAGAAACCAGACGCGACGCCAGGGGATACGCATACGATGCCGTGGGGGTCGGCGCCCTCGGCGGTCGCGGGCTTCGCGGCCGGGTCGGCACCACACGTGATGAGATTTTCCGCCAATCTGAGTTTTCTCTTCAAGGAAGTTCCGTTCGCGAAACGTTTCGCCCGGGCCCGCGACGCCGGCTTCGAGGGGGTCGAGTTCATGTGGCCGGGCTCCGACGAGGTGCCCGGCGTCGAGCAAGCGGTGGCCGAGAACGGCCTCGAGGTGGCGCTGTTCAACTTCGACGCGGGCGACATGGCCGCCGGCGATCGCGGCCTGCTCAGCGACCCCGACCGCCAGCACGCGTTCCGCGAGAACGTACCGGTCGCGCTCGAGCTGGCCGACGAGCTGGGATGCGTGCGGCTGAACGCGCTCGTCGGCCTGCGCCTCCCCGAGATCGAACTCGAGGCCCAACTCGAGCTGGCACGTCAAAACGTCGCCTGGGCTGCGGAGCAAGCCCAGGCGCAGGGTGCCAGCATCATGATCGAGGCCGTCAACAAGTACGAGAATGGACCCTATCTACTTGATACGACGGCCAAAGCCGTGAACTTCTTGGACACGGTCGGCGCCGACAACGTCGCGCTTCAGTACGACGTCTACCACATGCAGCGCATGGAGGGGAACCTGTCGGACACCATCTCGCGGCTGCGGTCCCGGATCGGCCACGTGCAGATCGCCGGCGCGCCCGCCCGCAGCGAGCCGGGTACGGGCGAGATCAACTACCGCTACATCCTCGACCTGCTCGAGCGCATCGGCTACGCCGGCTGGGTCGGGCTCGAGTACAACCCCTCGACCGCGACGACCGAGGAGAGCCTCGTCTGGATGAGGGAACTCGGGTACGCCTGAACGCGAGTCCTCGGCATTACCTGGGCGGTAATCGATGGAAGGGCGAATCGCCAATAGGTACGGCCTTTTCGCCCCGAGATTGGCCTCCGAGATGGCCCCCGGGCTTGCGTGGCAACCTTTGGATGTGGCTCAGTCAATCGAACCGTGGAGCATCCTGAGGGCTCTTCGAGCTTCGCTTTCCGGCCGGGCCGAGACGGACGAGGCACGGCGCGACGTCTTTACGGCCGGGCTAGAACAGGCTGAGCAGTTCTCACCGCTGCCGCAGCCGTCGGCTATGCCACTAAGCCAGTCTCCCCGAGTTGCCCCAGTTTGAGGCGCTGATCGGCTCGGCGCACCAGGCCCCTGGAGGTCGCCGAACAGCGTCATCATCGCCCCTGCGCACCGAGCAGTACGGCGGCGTCCTCTACTTTCGCCCCGGCATTGGGAGAAACCACGCGGTCCGTCGCCGCTGATCACCTGGTGGGGAGCCCTGCTCGCGCTGGCCGGGCCCAGCCCGCTGCGAGCCCGTCATCTGGCGCCACGCGCTCGACATTGACAGCTCGCCATCGCGTGGCCGTTGGAACGGGGGCTTCGGATCGCGGAGCAGCGAATCCCTGAGTTGGTGCTCAGCGCAGTCGCGAGCGCATAGCTCCATGGCGCCACCGGTAGCGTCCACCGGTTGGTGATTCAGGGCGCATCGAGCGCGAGAGGGAACGGGTAGTACCCGTCGG
>DATBYI010000534.1:0-6066 GCA_036513815.1 Solirubrobacteraceae bacterium | reverse complement strand
TGCCGATGCCGCTCATGTCGAGAAAGGCTAACTCGTCGCGAGGCGGGGGCGCAAAGCCAGGGGTCTCAGGTCCGAGACAGCCCAGCTGCCGATCGGTAACAGAGATCGTGCCCTGCATGGAGGTTCAGCCTTGTCTTCGTTCGTCCACTCACGCCTGCGTGCCTGTTTTCTCCGCATTGCGGCCCTCACCTGTGCTGGGCTGTTCGCAAGCGCGGGTGTCGCCCTCGCGTCCTGCCCGGACCAGTCGCTCACCACTCCGTTCGCGCAGTGGGGCGACACGAACAGCTACTTCATGATCCCGGGAGGCTCGTTCGAGGGGACGTCCGACCAGGTCGGCTGGACGCTTTCCGGCGCGAGCCTCACCCCCGGCAACGAGCCGTTCTACGTGAACAGCAGTGGCGACAGTCAGTCGCTCACGATTTCAGCCGGCGGCACCGCGACGTCGCCCTTCTTCTGCGTGGACAACACGATGGGCGGCCTGCGCTTCTTCGCGCAGGAGGCGACAGCCGGCAGCGACCTCCAGGTGCAGGCGCTGATCCAGAGGCGGCACGGTGTGCGCACCGTACCTGTCGCCGACTTGGCCGATGGCTCGATGTCGTCATGGGCTCCGACCGATTCGCTGGGCGGCGACAGCAGCGGCCTTCCCGACGGCTACACCCTCCAGGTGGCGCTCGAGTTCTCCGTGCCGCAGTCAGCGGGCAGTTGGCAGATCGATGACGTGTACCTCGACCCCTATCGGTCCGGCTGATCGCGGACGAGCTGGTTACAAAACTCGCGGCATGAGCACGATGGAGGTCGACAAGACGGACTCGGTGACCGAGCGACTGCTCGAGCGCAGCTGGGCGGGACGTGACCGGCGCGCTTCTGAGCGAGAGCTGCTCGTGGATGCCACCGCGGCGGCGCTGTTCGGCGCCGCCGCCGCCGTGCTCTTGCTGGCCGGGAACCTGACGGGCCTGCGCCCCGGGCTGGCCCTCCTGCTCGTGGCCGTGTACGCGCTCGTGGGTCGGATCGAGTTCCCGGTGGGCGTCGGGTACGTGGTCCCGACGCAGCTGATCCTTGTGCCCATGCTGTTGCTCCTGCCGCCGGCGGTGGTTCCGGCTGCGGTCGGGGCGGGGATGGTGATCGGGAATGGGGTCGAGTGGGCGTTCGGCCGCGTCCCGCCCCGGCGCGTCCTCTCGGCGGTGCCGGACGCCTGGCATGCGGTCGGACCGGCGGTCGTCCTGCTGGCGGCGGGATCGCCAACGATCGACTTCGGTCAGCTGCCGCTGCTCGCCCTGGCCATCGCCGCGGGCGGCGTGATCGATCTGCTCAGCTCGCTCGTGCGGATGCGGCTCGCCGGGGTGGGTCCCGAGTTTCCCGTCCAACTGCGGGTCATCGGGATGGTATGGGCGGTCGACGCGTGCCTCGCGCCGCTCGGTTTCCTGGCCGGGATCGCCGCACGCCAGAACGCGCTCGCGATCCCGTTCGTACTCCCCCTCGTCTTCTTGCTGTGGCTGTTGGCTCGCGACCGCAGCCAGCGCATCGACAAAGCCCACCACCGGCTGAAGCTGGTCGAGCAGGAGCGCGTGCGCCTGCAGTCGGCGGTGCGGCGCCTGGGCGACGCGTTCGCGGCCAAGCTCGAGCTGAGCGCGTTGCTCGAGATTCTCCTGCACGGTTCGATCGAAGCGCTCGACGCGGCCGCCGGGCGGCTGGAGCTGACCGGCGGATCGTCTCCGGTGCGACTGTCGGTTGGCGTCGAGGGGTGGCTCGACGAGCTCGCGGGCGGCCCCAGGGGCGAAAAGGTCTTCGCCATCCCGGTCCAGGTCGGGCAGGCGGGCGTGTGGCGGCTGACGGTCCCCGTGCGGATCGGCGCCTCACCCCGCGACATCAGGGGGTCGCTGTGGCTGGTCCGTGTCGACCGGGCCTTCGAGGACGACGAGATTGAGCTGATCGGCGAGCTGGTCGACAAGGCCGAGCTGGCGGCAACCGAGATCATCGCCCATCAGACTGTCCGCGAGCAGGCCTTGACCGACCCGCTCACCGGGCTCGGCAACCGTCGACGGCTGACCGAGGACCTGGCCAGCGCTTTCGCGGAGCGCGGCGGCGCGTCCGCGCTGCTGCTGTTCGACCTCGATGGCTTCAAGAACTACAACGACACGTTCGGTCACCTGGCCGGCGATGAGTTGCTGACTCGTCTGGGCGCGCGCCTGCGGCGCGCGGTCGAGGGCGCGGGCCGCGCCTACCGGCTGGGCGGCGACGAGTTCTGCGCCCACCTCGATCTGGACGCGACCGATCCCGAGGCGCTGGTAGGAGCGGCCGCGGCCGCCCTCACCGAGGCCGGAGCCGGATACGCGATCGAGGCGTCGCTCGGGGTTGTGCTGCTGCCCCGAGAGGCCGACAGCGAACAGCGCGCGCTCCGCTTGGCCGACGAGCGAATGTACGCCCACAAGCGGAGCCGGTCCGGTGGCGCAGGCGGCCAGGCCGGCGAGGTGCTCGTGCGGACGCTCAGCGCCAAGCACCCCGAGCTCGACGGGCACTCGAGCAACGTTGCCGGATTGGCGGCCAAGGTCGGACGCCGGCTCGGCCTGACCGGAGAGGCGCTCGAGGAAGTCGCGCGAGCGGCCCAGCTGCACGACGTTGGCAAGGTCGGCATCCCCGACGCGATCCTCAACAAGTCGAGCCGCCTGAGCGAAGGGGAATGGGAGTTCGTCCGCCGCCACCCGATCCTCGGCGAGCGCATCCTGGAGGGAGCGCCGGCGCTGCGAACTGCGGCCGGGATCGTCCGCTCGATTCACGAGCACTGGGACGGCTCCGGGTACCCGGATCGCCTGCGCGGCGAAGCGATACCGCTCGGCGCGAGGATCGTCAGCGCCTGCGAGGCGTACGAGGCGATGACGACCGAACGCGCCTATCGCCCGGCCGTCTCGGACGAGGCCGCGTGCGACGAGCTACGGCGCTGCGCCGGGACGCAGTTCGACCCGGCGGTCGTGGATGCGCTGCTCTCGGCGCTCGCGGACGGCGGCGACGAGCGCGAGCCTGATGCGGCTCAGACGGCCGCCGAGCACGTCCGGGCACTTCTCGCTCTGGCTGGCTGAGGCGGAGCCGTCAGGCGCCGCCGACCAAACTCCAAGCTCAGGCCGAGTCGCGCTGGAACGTCCTCGTGCCGAAGGCCATGCCGACGACGATCAGGCGGGTGGAGCAGATCGAGGGGCCAGCCCGCCGGGGGTGGCGGCGCGCGAGCCGAAGCCACCTGCATAACACGTCACGCGAGGCCGTCGGCGGCAACCGTGTCGACTTACGCACGCCCCACGTGCGTAGCTCGACACGCCCGGCCGGCGCGCCACGAAATGTCGTGTTACGCAGGTTGATCGTGGTCGAACACGGGTGGCGCGGGGCCAGGGCGCGGCGTGCCGAAGCGCGCGTATGCCTCCTGCGGCGAGACGGATTCGTCGGGGACGCCGGCGCCGTGTCGGACAGCCACCGGCTCGACCGGATACTGAACGTTGCTCTTCTCCTTGCGGGAGCCGACCGCGAGCACGAGGACCGGCTCGTCGCCGGCGGCGACGATCGTGTGGGGAGTGCCGGGAGGGGAGTGGAAGAAGTCCCACGCCCGCAGGGGCCGCTCCTCTCCCTCGACTAGCACGATGGCCTCCCCGCGCAGGAGCAGGAAGTCCTCCTGACGCACCTCGTGGTGGTACATCGACAGCGGCTTGCCCGGCTCCAGGCAATACAGGGAGACGCCGAGATCTTCGAAGTGCGCCTCTCCTTCGCCTCCGAACCGGCACACCGAGCGCATGTCGTTGTGCATCCAGCGCGCGTCGCGCACATTCACGACGAACCAGCCGGCCGTCGTCGGTACGCCGTCCTCGAACCTTGCCTCGCTCATGAATTCGCCTCGGTTAGCTCGGTGTCGTCGTCTCGGTAGGCCGGCGAGCACGCGCACAGGAGCACGAGGTCCTCCTCGGGTCCCGCCCACAGCTTGTGTCTCGTGCCCGGCGGGATGACCACGCAGTCGCCGGCGCCCACATCATGCTCTTCCTCGCCCAGGCGCATCCGTCCGCGGCCGGCGGTGAAGTAGTAGATCTCTTCGCTCGCGCGGTGGAGATGCTCGATCGTCTGCCCGCCGGCGGGGAGCGTCGCCTCGGCCAAGCTCTGGGCCCGGGCGGCCGTCCACGCCGGGCCGGCGAGCTCCTGGATCGTCGAGCCGTCGAGCGTGATGAAGCTCTCGACGCGGTTTCGATTGGAGACCTGGATCGGTCAACCTCCGCTCATGTCGACCGCGTAGATGTTCTTCGGCTCGATCGTGACGACCACGCGGCTTTCGCCCGGCTGGTCGTGCACGCTCAGGTCCGCGTCGTACTTCTTACCGAGCTTGCGAGCGAACGCGTAGTCGTCGTCGGGCTCGATGTTCGCGTCTCCGCGCACCTCGAGGTAGCGGTACGGGTTCTGGAGGTTGAGCAGGAACAGCGCGCAGCGCGGGTCGCGTTGGAGGTTGCGGGTCTTCAGCCGCGCGGTGTTGAGCGACAGCTTGAGCTCGCCTTCGTCGTACAGGAACCAGATCTCGGTGACCTGGGGATAACCGTCTCGGCCGAGCGTGGCCAGCGAAGCGACCTGCGCGTCCAGGAGGTCTTGGTGAGATTCGGGGAAGGGCGTCATGCCCACATTCTCCCGGACGCTAGGCGGTCGCGAGATAGCTCAGATGGACGACGCCGCTTTCGTAGGTCTCGGCCTCGCCCAACCTCAGCTTGATCGGGGCGCTCCCCTCTTCGAACAGCCGCATGCCGCTGCCGAGGGCCAGCGGGTAGACGAACAGGTGGAGCTCGTCGACGAGGCCGTCGGCGAGGAGCGCGCGGACCAGGGTGGCGCTGCCGCTGACGTAGAGGCTGCCGTCGACGGACTCCTTCAGCCCGCGAATCGCCTCGGCGCTGTAGGGGCCGAGAATCTTCGAGTTGTTCCAATCAGCGCTCTGGAGCGTGGACGTCACCACGTACTTGCGCGACTCGTTCATGAACGGCGCGCAGGGATCCTGCTCGGCGGTGCGGCCCGACCACGCCGGCGCGAACATCTCGTAGGTCCGGCGGCCGAGCAGCAAGCCCCGGCTTGCGCCCATGATGGCGCCGATTGCCGTGCCCATGCTCGGGTCAAACGGATAATCCATCGTCCACCGTGGCTCCTCGATCACGCCGTCGAGGGTGATGAATTCGTGTACGGCAATGTTGCCCACGCTCGTTCTCCTTGTGGTTTGAGGGGCTCCCTTGAGCCGATGTCTGGTCCCTAGGGACCTCTCCGGTAGCGGAAAATCATCGCCGGACGTGGCACCGGGGGGACCGAAACGATCGCCGCGCTCGCCTGTTTGGGTAAAGGACGTCCAATAGTGGGCACGCCGTAACCTCGGGACCAACCACGCAGCATCGCCGTGCCCACGGAAATGAACGAGAGGAGCTGTCTTGAAGAAGCTAATCGCCGCGATTGTGGCGCTCGCCATATTCGCGCCCGCCGCGGTGGCGGCGTCCCAGTCGCTCAAGGTGACGCCGGGCAAGGTCGCCGCCGGTAAGACGGTGACGGTGTCCGGTTCGGTGGGGAGCGGCTGCCAGACCGGCCAGACCGGCGACACCGCGATCATCATCTCGCGCGCGTTCAAGGGCGCGAAGCACGCCGGGACCTTCGCCGGCGTCCCGTCGGAATCGATCTCGCTGGCCAACAGCAGCAACGGATCGTTCTCGACCAAGATCAAGCTGGCCAAGAAGCTGAAGGCCCACAAGTACACGATCACCGGCCGCTGCGGCGGCGGCAACTTCGGGTCGACCCCGCTGAGGGTGACCAAGCCCGCCGCGAACAACGGCGGACTTCCCGGCGAGTACTAAGGGTTCCGCTCGCCCGCCTGTGTCGTAGTCGGCGGCGCCGCGGTGGCGCCGCCGTTACGCTTCTCGATGAGCGCCGCCTGCCGCGCTTGGACGCATCTATCGACCGGGAGTGTGAGCGCAGTGTCAACCGTCATCGAAGACCTCAATCTGCTGGAGGACCGAATCCTCGCGCGCATCCGGGAGCTGGAGGCGAACGTCGCCGAGCTCGAGCAGCTGCGCGAGG
>DATBYI010000533.1:0-2502 GCA_036513815.1 Solirubrobacteraceae bacterium | reverse complement strand
CTGGTGTTCTCGACGATCCAGCCGATCATGTTCGTGCTGCTGTTCACATACGTGTTCGGCGGCGCGATCAGTCACTCGTTGCCCCGGGGCGTGAGTTACATCGATTACCTGCTACCAGGCATCCTCATTCAGTCGGTTACGTTCCGGGCCAGCCAGACGGCCGTAGGCCTGTCCGAGGACCTGAAGCTCGGCGTGATCGACCGCTTCCGCTCGATGCCAATGGCACGGTCCGCCGTGCTCATCGGCCGCACCACGGCCGACTTGGTCCGCAACGTCCTGATCATCGTGCTGATGATCATCGTCGGCTACATCATCGGCTTCCGCTTCCAGGCCGGCGCAGCACAGGCGCTCGCGTGCATTGTGCTCGTGAGCGCGTTCGGTCTCGCGCTGAGCTGGATCTTTGCCTTCGTTGCCCTGACCGTCCGCGGTGCGGAGGCCGCTCAAACAGCCGGCTTCGTGGTTCTGTTTCCGCTCGTGTTCGCGAGCTCCGTGTTCGTGCCCGTCTCGAGCATGCCGAGCTGGCTGCAGGCGTTCGCGAAGGTGAGCCCGGTCACCCTGACGGCCAACGCAGCGCGCTCCCTGGCCCTCGTACCGGGAACGCCGAGCTCCCTCGGTGGCGCCATCGCCTGGATTGCCGGCCTCCTGGCGGTGTTTATCCCGCTATCGGTGTGGCGCTACCGGCGCATGACCTGACGGCGCGTTACCGCCGGCGGGTGCCGACCGATCGGCGCCATGCGCCCAAACCCACAGGCGCGTTAACGCTGACCCCGCCGGTCCGACAACCGCGCATTCCATGGCACGCACTCGCGACCCGACGAGGCCTATCCGCCCCTTCCCAACAGATCGACCTACGAAACAGCCCATGGCTTCCATGGGAGCGTCTGATCCGAATGGCAGCGGGCCGGCGGCCGTGACTGTCACTCGTCGTCGTCGTCGTCCTCGTCGGCGTGAGGATCGTCGAACGGCCCGATCTCCCCGGCGAGGAGGCACTCGAGCTCGGAATCCCAGTCCGTTGGGTCGGCTAGGTGCTCTTTGAGCAGACCGAGGTCGACATCGAGGGTTGTGAGTTCGTCCTGAAGAAGCTCGCGGCCATTCTCATCGAGATCCGCGGCGTGACGCTCGAGCCCGCGCACGGCGTCAGCGAGCGTGTCGCCGGCCGAGGCGATTAGTCGCCTTAATTCCCAAGCCACCTCGCCACAAACGGGATCCCGATCCGGATCCGCCGGCGGACTGGCCGGGTCGTCGCGCTTATGGACCACGAACCGAATCTCGGCGGCCTTGATCTCGCTCCCGCCGAGCTCTTCGAGGAACCGGTCGCAAAGCGCCGCGAGCGCCTCGGAACGCTCGTCAGGGAGTGGCGGCGGCTCGCTTGGTCGAGCGTCCGCGTCACCGGTTACCGATTGGGGCGCGATCTGGGGTGCCTTGCGCCCACTGCGGTAAGCGTCGCGCCACCGATCCAGAAGCGCCTTCAAATTGATGAGGCGCCGTGTGGCGCCGCTCGAAAGGTTCCTTTTGCCGCGGGTGGTCCTCATGCTTAGCCCCCTCGGTCCGAGACATGTTCCGCGTGTACGTGGGACGCCGTTGCGGTGGTTAATGAGCTACTTCCGGTGTAGCAGAGGGGCTCGCGGCGCAAACGCAAGATTTAATGAATTCATACCCTGAGTCGACGCTGCGCGTAGTGGACGGGAGCAGCTCCAATCGGTGACGAACGGAGGGCGGGTACCCTGGGGCCATGCCGATGCCCAGGCGCTCAAGCGTCGATGACTTCTTCGCGCAGCTGAAAGACGTGCAGCGTCCCCACCTCGAGGCGCTTCGGGAGCTGAGCCGCAACGCCGATCCGGAGGCGCGGGAGCAACTGAAGTACAACTTGCCGGTGTACGTTCGTGGCGAGAACACGAGCTTGTGGATGCTTCAGAACTTCAAGAAACACTGCTCGCTGCGGTTCCCGCCACCGTTCTTCGCCACACAGAAGGACGCGGTAGAGGCCGCCGGCTACGAGGCTGGGAAGGGCTTCATCAAGCTCCCGTATGACCGCGAGCTACCGACCAAGCTCCTGAAGGCGCTGATGAAGGCCCGGGTTGAGGAGTACGCGGCGACCGGCGCCGGCTGGAACGACCGCTGAGCCGGACCACAGCGATGTCTTCCAGTTGGTGCGCTCGACTCGCCTTCCGCCTTTGCGGGGGACCCGGCGCCGGCGGCGAACCGTCCGGGGCTCCGGCACATCGCCTTCAACGTCGACGACCTGGGTGGTGCCGTCGACCGGGTTCTCGCGGTCTGCCCGCGCGCCCCCCTGAGGGTGGATGAGACGCCACCGCCGCCGTGGGACTGGGGCGGTGGCGCACCGTCCACACTAGAAGTGGGTGAGACGCCACTGCCGCCGTGGGACCGGGGCGGTGGCGCACCGTCCACGCTAGAAGTGGGTGAGACGCCACCGCCACCGTGAGAACGGACCGGTGGCGCGTCATCCACAGACCGGGCGGAGGCGCAAGGCGGCTCGCCAGG
>DATBYI010000532.1:0-5887 GCA_036513815.1 Solirubrobacteraceae bacterium | reverse complement strand
GCGGCCTTCGAGGCGTTCGCCTCGCGAGCGGCGGCTCGGAGTGCGGTGAGCGCGAGTGTGAATTGTCGTAACGCTCGGGCGGACAGCGCGGAGCCGAGGCGCGACTCGAGCTCAGCCTCGAAGGTCGTGGTTGCCTTGGCGAGGAGTCGCTTGCCCGCGGCGGTCAGTTCGACGATGGACGAGCGGCGGTCGTCCGGGTTGGGGCGCCGTTTGGCGTGGCCGGCGGATTCGATCGAGTCGACGATCTTGCTCGCGCCACCGGTGGTTATTGAGAGCGTGTCGGCGATGTCGTAGACCCGGCATTCGGGGGTGCCGTCGATGATTTGCATCGGTTCGAACCTGTGGAGTGGTAGGTCGTGCTCGGCGCGCAGGCGGGCGTCCACGGCGTTCCAGAGCTCTGTCTCGAATCGGACTAGTTCGTTGAACAGTTGCTTGAAGTCGTCCATGGGCTGTGCGTCGGTTCCCGGTCGGTGGTGTACCGCCGTCCGGGCCGGGTGCGGCCATCCTAATGGCTGCTCGGGATGGCTTCGAGATGCGATAGGATATTCCCTTCCATGGAAGCTAATTCTGAGGATGCTGGTACGGTGGCGACAAGGTCGGAGCCGCCCGCGGCGGCGTTGTCGATGATCACGACCGAGCACTTCGTGTTGCAGGGCGCGAGGGCCGCGACGATCTCCGAGTCGACCGGCCGGGCGGGCATGTTCCTGAGCGCTGTGTCGGGGGGTCTCGTCGCTCTTGGTTTGATCGCCACCGCAACACGCGTGGGGTCGGCGTTCTACGCGTTCGGGCTGGCGCTGCTGTCGACGCTGGCGCTGATCGGCCTGATGACCTTCCAGCGGGTCTTGCAAACGGGGATCGAGGACCATGGCTACGCTCGCCGGATCTCGCGGCTGCGAGCGTTCTATTTCGAGCGGGTCCCCCAGCTGACCGACTACATGCCGCGGGTTCCCGCGCAAGAGGTGATCTCGGCACGCGGGCTCTCGGCCGGTCGCGGTCAGGGGTTCTTGACGACGGCCGGGATGGTGGCGGTGGTCACGGCGGTGCTCGTGGGCGGGTTTGCCGGGCTGCTGTGCTCGGTCCTGTTCGACCACCGGCTGGCTCCCGCCCTCAGCGCAGGTGCGGTGGTCGGGGTCGTGTCGCTGTTTGGGCTCACCGAATATCAGCGTGCCGCTTGGATCCGCACCGACTCCGAGGATTCCGGGCACGCGGGCGAGTCGTCGTGATCGAATGACCGAGCGCCAACACATCCCGAGGACGATGCGCGCCGTCGTGCTCGATGCCCCCGGACCTCCCGAGGCGTTGACCATTCGCGAGCTGCCGGTTCCCGAGCCGAAGCCCGGGTGGGTGCTGATCGAGGTCAAGGCGTTCGGGCTGAACCGGTCAGAGCTGCAGACGCGTCTCGGTCTCGCGGAGGGGGTGACGTTCCCGCGCGTCCTCGGGATCGAGGCGACCGGGATCGTCGCCGACCGTCCGGCCGGGGAGTTCACGGCCGGGCAGCGGGTCGCGGCGATGATGGGTGGGATGGGCCGGTCGTTCGACGGCGGATATGCCGAGTACACGTGCGTGCCCGCCGGTCAGGTCGTCGCGTTCGAGAGCGGGCTCGACTGGGCGACCCTCGGGGCCGCGCCCGAGATGCTGCAGACGTCGTACGGATCGTTGACGGTCGGGCTCGACGCGAGGCCTGGCGAGTCGCTTCTGATCCGCGGAGGGACCTCCTCGGTGGGCATGGCCACGGCGGTGCTCGCCAAGCGACGCGGCATGACGGTGCTCGCGACGACGCGGAACCCGGATAAGGGCGACGCGTTGCGCGGCGCCGGGGTGGATCACGTCGTGATCGACGACGGGGAGGTCGCTCCCCGCGTCCGGGAGATAGTCCCAGACGGCGTTGACGACGCATTGGAGTTGATCGGAACTCCGACGTTGCCGGACACGCTGCGCGCTACCCGCGTCCACGGCGTGGTCTGCTTCACCGGGATGCTCTCGAACCAGTGGACAGTCCGCGACTTCTATCCAATCGATTACCTGCCTCGCGGCGTTCGCCTCACGGCCTACGGTGGCGACGCGAGCGATCTGCCACCCGAAGTCCTTCAGCAGTTCCTCGATGACGTCGCCGCGGGATCCGCGCGCCTCCCGGTTGGGCACATTTACGACTTCGACGAGATCGTCCAGGCGCACGCGGCAATGGAGGCGGGCTCCTCCGCCGGCAAGCTCGTGGTGACGGTATGACCGTCACGACACGGCCGGTAGCTGGCGCTGCGCCTTGGCGAGGTTCTCGACCAGCTCCTGCCGGTTCTGCCTGACGACGAACGTGGGCTGATCGACGTCGAGCCGCCACGCGTCCTCGAGCCCGCCGACGTCGACCGCGTCGAAGCCGAACGCCTCGTACAGGCCCGCGGCGAGCGTCTTCGCGTCGAGGTCGTCGCCGGCGTACCCCAGCGCCCTGCGGTTGGGCGTTCCGGCCGGCGTGCCGTCGCTGACGATATCCGCCGCATCGATGTGGTTGAACACGCGGATCACCTTGCTGCCCGGCAGACGCGCCTGCAGGTACCCGGGAACGGTCAGCTTCCCCGCGTCGATATCCGGGAAGTGCCCGTCCCGCTGCGGGAAGTAGTTGACGGTTGTGAGTACGACCTTGCCGACGAGCGGCTCGACCGGCAAGTCGGCCGCACCCGGCAGCGGAATCGCGAGGAGCGCGAAGTCGCCAGCGGCCGCGGCGTCGGCGGCGGTGGCGGCTCGGGCTTTCGGGCCGAGTTCGCTGATTAGATCCGTCAGGGTTTCGGGTCCGGTGGCGTTGCTGATCGCGATGTCGTAGCCGCGCTCGATCGCGGCGATCGAGAAGTTGCGTCCGATGTGCCCGGAGCCGATCACTCCGATGGTCGTCATTGCTGGATCCTTTCGCTCATTGACGTCTGGGTAGGGGTACGGCGCGGTTCCCGGCTACGGCACAAGAGCGAGCTTCCCGTACGGATGCCGTCCGGCGAGGGCCTCGACCGCGCGGCGCGTGTCGGTGAGTGGGAACGTGGCCCCGATGGGAACGGCCAGCTTGCGCTGCGCGGCCAGCTCGAGGACGGTCCGCCGGGCGGCGGCGCGGAACGGCCCGCTGTTGGGGTTAGCGGCGCCGACGGTCTGAAAGCCGTCCTGCGCCGCGCGCCCGAACGCAGCCGTCGAGACGACCCGCCGGCGGTCCGACACGAGCGCGAGCGACGCGTCGATCGCCTCGTCTACCCCGACCGTATCGACGGCGGCATCGACCCGGCCCGCCGCGGCCTCGCGCACGCGACCCTCCAGGCCGGGGCCGTACCGGACGGGGGTCGCGCCGAACCCCCGCAGCGCGTCGAAGTCGCGCTCGCTCGCGGTTCCGACCACAGTCGCGTCGAGCAGCCCGGCCTGCTGGACCACACTCGTCCCAACCCCGCCCGCGGCGCCGTGCACGAGGACCGTCTCACCGGCAGAAAGACCGATGACATGCAAGGTCTCCGCGGCGGTTGTGCCAACGAGAAGAAGGTTCGCGGCCTCCGGGAAACTTAGCGTCGACGGCTTCGCGAACACATCTGACGCCGGGGCGTTGAGCGCGGACGAGTAGCCGTCGAAGATCTGAAAGACGACCACCTCATCGCCCACGGCCCCGCCGCCAGACGCGATCTCGGTGTCCGGACCGAGCGCCAGGATCACCCCCGCTACCTCGTACCCGGTGGACAACGGAAGCAGCGTCGGATCCTGTCCCGCCCCGAAATGCTTGTAGTCGGCCGGATTCATGCCAGCCGCCCGGACCTCCACCATCACCTCTCCCGGTCTCGGGCCCGGTAGCTCCACCACGATCTCCACCAGCACCTCCGGGCCGCCGAAGTCTTTGGCCACCCACCTTCGGGCCTGCGTCACAACCACTCCTCCCAGTCGCTCCGTTCAGTTGGCCCACGGTACCAGATAGCTTCTCAGGAAGCTACTTACATGTAAGTCAATGCCGATCGTCCCGGGAGCCAAGCGCGAAGGCCGGCGGAAGCGTGAACTCGCGGGTACTTGCTCGGATCCACCTAACCCTCGCTGTCGCAGCAGACGAAAGGGAGCAGCCTCGGCGCCGGCCCGCCGCGGCCGGCGCGAGACACCTCTTTTCGCTGGCCTCCCAACTCGGGAGCGTCACCGTGTCATCGGTGCCGGACGAGCAGAGCGGCGAGGTCGGCGAGGCCCGGCGACGGTACCGACCTGAGCGCGACTGAGCCACTCTCAACGGTCAGCGCCACGCGCCGGAGCGTCCAGCTCGCGCCGCAACTTTTCGGCGAGACCCTCGAACAATGGGTACACGCCCGACCCGTACGCTTGCTGAATCGCGGGTCTCCACATCGCCCAGCGCTCAACCAGGGTGCGGCCCAGCAAGAGCTTGATCAGCTCCAGGTCGAAGGCGCCGATGTGCTCGAGCGCCGCTAGCTGCTCGAAGTAGTCGAGCTCGCGGTAAAGGACATACGCCTCAGGGGCATCCGCCGCAACGTACGCAGCGAACGCGTCCCGCAGTTCGTCGGGCGAGGCGAACCGCGCGACCAGTCGACGCGTTTCCACGAGTGCGTCCTCGTTCCAGCGGCGGAAGAACTCGGCCGCCATTTGCGCCTCGCGACTCCTGCGCGTCTCCCGCGCCTGCTGCGCGGCAAACACAGCGGCGGCGAACCCCCCGAGCAGACCGATGGCAAGAACGCACGTGGCGATCGCGGTCACGGCCGCCCAATTCACCGCCGTGATCACCAAAGCTCACGTCCGGTCCGTCGCCCGCGACTCGGCTCCGGCTCCGCCATCGGGGACCACCATACGGGGTCGAGATCCCTGCAGCCAGGCGTCCAGCCCGCCTCGCGCAGGCGCTCAAGTCGGCGTACCCTCGCTCGTCGAGGTGGCCTATCAGCACATCCTGGTCGCGTACGACGGCACCTCGGAGGGGGACGCGGCGTTAGTCGCGGCCAGCAAGTTGGCGACGCGCGACGGCGCCCGCCTGACGATAGTCACCGTCGTCGCGCTCGAGCGGCCGACCCGCCGGGTCACGCGTCTGCCGCTGTTGACCAGCGTTTGGAACGACGTCCTGCTCGACCGTGCGCGTGCCGATCTCGAACGCGCCGACCGCCTACTCGACATGCCCGCCCAACGCACGGTGCTGTTCGGTTCTCAGACCAAGGCGCTCGCGGCCGGCGCCGAGGAGTTCGGCTGCGACGCAATCATGCTCCCATCCCCGCGGTTCCCGCGGCTCGCCCAGATGTTGCACCTCGACCACTCACGCCGGTTGCAGCGCCGCGCCGCGGTACCGGTCCTGCGCGCCGGTTGACGGAGCCACTCGCTGGCGCCGGGACGCTCGGGCGAGCGCTTTGCCACGAGGCTGTCGCAGAAATGAAAACGATTGTGAGCTGGTCACAAGTGGCGGCCGCGGGAGCCTCACCCACGCCGCCCAAAGACCGAGGCTGGATGAGAAACCTACCCTCTGAGGACGCTTTCTCGACCAGGCTCCGGGTCGCGGTTTGGTCCCTTGTGAGGTGACTACAAGATCCCGACGCACCGCGCGGACCGATGCGTCGGTCCGCCCGGCGCTACTCGATCAACCCGTCGAAGGCAGGGCCGAGGAGGATCGCGTCGACCTCCTGATGAAAGCGCCACAGGCCCGCGGCCTCGTCGCGACAATCGCGCAGGTAGGGACCGAGGTGCGGTGCCGTCATCATCTCCTGGAACGAGACGGAATCGTCGAAGGCGCAACGCTGCAGGTAGCCCTCGACGGTGGCGGTGTTCTCTAGTGAGGTGGTGTGGTCGTAGGACAGGCGGACGGTGTGAGGGTCGGCGCCGCAGGCGCGCAGCGCGTCGGCAAGATCCTCCGACGCGGCGTACATCGTGCCCTGGCCGTCGCGGAAGTCGTCGAGGAAGT
>DATBYI010000531.1:0-10662 GCA_036513815.1 Solirubrobacteraceae bacterium | reverse complement strand
GGGCGGCATACAGGAAGGCACGTCGCACGGTGGCGACGGCGGCGTTGACGGTGTCCAGCGGCTTGCGTACGACCAGGACCCAGTGCGCTGCCGGCCCGCCTTGTACCACGGTCGTGGTGAAGGGCAGAGCCGCCCGCGCGTACTGGGTGCCTCCGATCGTGCCGATGCTGTAGACAGCGCCCTTGCTGCGGAAGGCCCGCACCACGTCGTCCTCGTAGGGATCACGGCGGGCGATATTGGAGGAGTTCGGGACCTCAATCAGACGGGCACCGTGGCCCGATGGCTCGGCGTACCCGAGGAGCGCGACCTCGGTGGCTCCGGTGGCGGCTTGCAGGCTGCCTTCGTCTTTGGCGATCGCGCGGCTGACGTTCACGCCCAGTGCGTGCAGGCAGACTTCCTGCTTAAACGACGTATTTTCATCCGCGCAGGGCGCCGACTCGTCGCGCCTGAGGTCCGGCTTGATCGCCGCCCCGCCGGTTGGCGCGTGCGTGAGGGGGACTTCGGCCTCGGCGACGTACCCGGGGTTCTGGTTGTGCTGCTCGAACGGCTTGGTCGTCCTCTGGAAGCTCGCGGGATTCGTGTGCTTGGTGCTGCCGACTTCGCCCCGCAGGGTGTTCAACTCGGCGTTGCGCAAGGACTGCTCAAGCGGCCCGAGCAGCGTGAGCGCCGCTACGACGAGCGTCGCCACCGCAGTGAACAGGACGGCCCCGAGGATCCTGCCGCGCAGTCCGAGGGCGCGGCGTGTCGGCCGCAGCCGCACGGCTAGGGTCCTCGCAGGCGGTACCCGGCACCCCGCACGGTAAGGATGAAGCGAGGCTTGTCGGGCTCGGGCTCGAGCTTCTCGCGCAGATGCCGGATGTGCACGTCGATCGCGCGCGGGTCGCGGTAGGCGCTGTCGCCCCAGATCGCACGCAGCAATTCCTGACGGTTGAGCAACCGGCCCGGATCGGCCATTAGTGCGTCGAGGAGCTCAAACTCCGAGAACGTCAGCCGCACCGGGCGACCCTCGATGGTGATCTCGCGCTGGGCGCGATCGAGCACGATCGGGCCGACGACGAGCACCTCGTCGCCCATCGCACGTGTCCCGGCCCGGCGCAGCACGGCGCGAATCCGGCTACGCAACTCGGCCAGCCCGAACGGCTTCGTGACGTAGTCGTCGGCCCCCGCCTCGAGCCCGAGCACCGCGTCGGCCTCGGAGTCGAGCGCGGTCAGCATGATGATCGGGACCACGTTACGGCGCGCACGTAGCGTCCGGCACACCTCGTATCCGTCCGGTCCCGGGCCCAGCGCGACGTCGAGCAGGATGATGTCGAAGTGGTCGGTGCTGGCTCGGTCGATCGCCGAGCGACCGTCACCGACCGCCATTACCCGGTGCCCCTCGCGCGAGAACGATCGCGTGAGCATCTCGCGCAGATCCGACTCGTCGTCAACGACGAGGATGATCAGCGAAGCATCATTGCTACGCGCCGCCGGAGCATGGGGCTGTGTGGTCCTTCCAGCCGACATCAACAAAAACCCGACACGATCGTAGCGCCGGGGGCTCTATCGGTCGGCCGCGTAAGTACGGTGGCGACCAAAAGTCAATCCAGGCGGCCGACGAGCTCGAGCTCGTGAGCCCCCGCCCGGTCCGCCGGGCTCCCGGCCGCCACGGGGGCGGAGCGGGGCGCCGGCTGGCCAACCGCCGCCACGGCCCACAGGAGCGTGACCCACGTGAAGGTGGCGAGCGCGACGTGGACCCAGACCATGTCGGACGGGAGATGAAGCTCGTACTGGACGCTTCCGACCAGGCCCTGGGCGGCCAGCAGCACGCCCAGCACGGTCAGCGGCTCGAGGATGCGCTCGGAGGCGCCCCGATGGCGCTGGTAGAACCAGACGCCGATCACGGCCACGCCGAAGACTGCAGCGATCGCGGCGTGCTGGTGGACGGTCCAGGTCAGCGTGTCGGCGCCCTTGAAGTGCAGGCGGTGGACGTCCTGGCCGCTGACGCCGCCGGAATGAGGGCCGGAAGCGGTGGTGGCGGTCCCGGCGAAGATGGTCAGTGCACCGAGCGGGAGCAGCCACCGGACGAGCCACACCCCGGTCCGGTCGTTCGAACGCGGCCGCGACCCCGGCTCAAAAGTCGCTCTCCAGGCGAGCGCCACCGCCGCCACGAGGATCAGCATCGACAGGCTGAAATGGGCCATGACGAACCCCGGGGCGAGGTGCTCCAGCACCGTGAAGCCACCGAGCACCGCCTGGGCGAGCACTCCGAGCGGAAGCAGCACAGCCAGGATGGCCAGGTCCCTCCGGTACGGGCGCCGCGTGAACGCGAGCACGGCGGCCACGATCGTGATGATCCCGACGACCCCCGAAACCGCCCGATTGCCGAACTCGATCAGCGCGTGGGAGCTGAGCGGTGGGAGCGGCGTCCCCCCGCACTTGGGCCAGTTGGCGCAGCCGAGGCCGGAATCGGTCAACCGCACCGCGGCTCCGCTCAGGACTATCAGCGTCAGCGCGGCCAACGTGCCGTAGGCGACCCGGCGATACTGAGCCGGGGTGACGATCAACCGGTCGAGCACCACCGACATGGTATTGCTCCCAGCCAGCCGGGACTGCTCGCGGCCGTCCTAGCTGATCGCGGCCTGCAGGAAGACGATCTCCGAGTAGAGGTGCAACTCCCCCACGGACGGCCGGAAGGAATCGCCGGCCCGGATCAGCGTGTCGTCGACCAGCCGCTTGATCAAATCGACGACCGTCCCGGGCGTGCCCGGAGGGCCGCCTTCCCAATCGGCGTGGTAGGCGAGCGAGAGATCCTCGATCACGTACAGGCCGCCCGGTTTCACGGCGGGCCACAGCGTCTCGAACGCGGGAAGGATGTCCCGGCCGATGTGACTGCCGTCGTCGATCACGATGTCGAACGGACCGTACGCGCCGATCACGCGCTCCAGGAAGGCACGATCGGAAGCGTTGCCCTGTTCGAAGTGGATGCGCGGACCCGAGATCGCCTTGTGGTGGATGTCGACCCCGAGGATCTCGGCGTGCGGGAGATACCGGCTCCACATCTGCAACGACTGTCCTCCAGCCGAAGTCTCATAGCCGTCGATCGAGGAGGTTCCGCCGACGCCGATCTCGAGGAGCGAGGTGACGGCGAGTCGCCGCGAGGCAAAGTGGCGCTCGTAAAGGGGGGTGTAATTGTGGCCGGCCGAGCTCTTGTCGGTGCCGAAATGAAGGGCCAGAGCGTCGAGGTCGTCTCCCCTCGGCACATGCATCGTCGCCTCGAGCTCCTTGATCCTCAGGCGCTGATCCGGCGTGAGCACACGGGATGCGAGACGCCGCAGGCGACGCTCGATCGATCGAGGTTCCATCGGCACACCGTAACCCGGCGTGCCGCCCGACGGCGTTTCCGCTGGGAGGGGACGGTCACCCCAAGCGATCGGCCGGGGTTCGTTACGATCACGCGGGCCCATGGCTGATCGATTGAGACAGCGGATCGGTCGACACTTGTCGGCCCGGGGAACCGCGCAGATCGCCCAGACGGGCGTCGCGTCCGAGCCTGCCCAGGCCGAGGCGCCGTTCTCCCGCGCCGTCGAGCCGCAGCCCGTGTCAAACACGGGTCCGGCCACCGAAGCTCTGTTCGGTCGGCTGCAACCGTCCGATGTGGAAGCGGTCGTCGCAAGCCTGAGCGAGGAGCATCGGACATTCTGGGACACGGCTCCCGAGGAAGATCGTGAGCGCCTGGCCCTCGCCCTCGGCGTCTATTACGGCGTGCCGAGCGTGCTCGAGCGGACGGGCCTCAGCGCCGAGATGCCACCTCCCGAGATCCACTCGATGGTCCATGGGATGCTCGCCGAGGCGGGCGGTTCGTACTACCTGGCCGACATGGTGCTCGGATGCTTCGAGGCGACGGCGCGGCCGCTGGCGCCCGGCAGCAACGTCCTGGACTTCAGCTGCTCCTCGGCACGGGTGGTGCGGGCGCTCGCCGCCGCCCGCCCCGACGTGCAGTGGCACGGCTGCGACCCGAATGGGGCCGCGATCGCCTGGGCCGCCGAGCATTTCCCGGGTATCGAGTTCGTCGTCGCTGACACCACACCGCCGCTGCCCGCCGAGGCCGGGGCCTTCGACGCGGCGTTCGCGATCTCGGTGTGGTCGCACTACAGCGCCTCGGCCGCGTTGACGTGGTTCGAGGAGATGAGACGCGTAATCGCGCCGGGTGGTCTGCTCATCTTCACCACTCACGGACTGCAGTCGTGCACCTGGTTCACCCGATTCCCGGATCCCGACATCAACGCGAAGCTCGGCCCGCGGTGGATTGGCGATACGGCCAAGCGCCTCCAGGAGAGCGGCCACTGCTTCTGGAGCGTGTTCGGCAAGCAGGGCGATTGGGGCGTGGTCGCGTCCGACTGGGGCCTTGCCTTCTTCACGCCCGAGTGGCTGCTCGAGAACCTCACCCCGGGCTGGGCGGTTCGCCAGTACGTCCTTGGCCGGGCGTACGGCAACCAGGACCTGTACGTGCTCGAGCGCCGATGAGCGCCACCCTCGCCGCCCCGCGGATGCGGCTCGGGGCACTGTTCCAGGGCCGGCGGGCCCCGGCCAGCGACGCCTGGACCGAATTTCTCGCGGCCGTGGAACCCGCGCTGGCACACGCCCCCCGGCTGCACCGCTTCGCCCTCCCGCCGGTGCTCTGGGAGCCCGATCGGGAGCCCGTCCCGCTCGCCGTGTGGATCGAGGGCGACGGCGAGGCGACCGAGCGCAGCCGCGCGGCGCTGGCGGGTGGAACCCGCGCGCCCACGGCCGTGCTCGGCGGAACGCTCCGTGCGGCGCTCGCGGACACCCGGAGCGATTGGCTCCTGCTCGTACGCGACGGTGACGAGCCCGCGCCGCTCGCGCTCGAGCGGCTGGGCCAGGCCGCCGCCGAGGCCGACGACGTCGATTTGATCACCTGCGACGCGGACGAGGTGAGCGCAGACGGGGCCCGACACTCGCCGCGAGTGAGGCCGGGACCGTCGCCCGACCGGTGGCTGTCGTGCGACGACAGCGGCCCTCTTCTGGTCGTCCGACGCGAGCGGGCGGCGGCCGTTGCGAATGAGCTCGCGAACTCCACGGCCTGGCGCCACGAACTCGCTCTGATGCTCGCGGGCCCGGCGGGCGAGCGCCACGCACACGTGCCACTGCTGCTCTGCCACACCCCGACCGCGCGGCGGCCGGGTCCCCCGCTCGAGCCCGAACACGTCGAGCGCGTCCTGCGAGGATGGGAGCCGGGGGCCAAGGTCGAGCCCGGCGAGACGGCAAGGGTGGTTCGGCGGCCCGTTTCCGGGGAACCGAGCGTCGAGGTGATCATGTGCTTCCGGGACGGCCCGTCCCTCCTCGCCCGGTCGGTCGCGTCCCTGATCGTCCGGACCGACTACGAGCGGCTGAGCGTCACGCTCGTCGACAACGGCTCAGAGCAGGCCGAGACCGCGGAGCTCATCAACGGCCTGTCTCACCACCCGCGCATCACCGTCCGTCGCGACGATCGCCCTTTCAACTTCGCCGCGCTGAACAACGGCGCGGCTCGCAACTCGAGCGCCGACTTCCTGGTGTTCCTGAATAACGACACCGAGGTGACCGATCCGTCGTGGATCACCACGTTGCTCGAGGAGGCGGCCCGTCCGGAGGTGGGCGCCGTCGCGCCGATGCTGACCTATCCGGACGGCGCGGTTCAGCACGTAGGCGCCGCGCTGGGCCTGCATGGGTACGCCGGCCACCCCTTCGCGGGCTTATCCCCGTCGACCCACACACCGTTCGGCCGGGCCGATGGCGGGACGCGTAACTGGCTCGCGGTCACCGCGGCGTGCACGATGGTGGAGCGAGCGAAATTCGAGGCGGTGGGCGGGTTCGACGAGTCGTTCGTCGTCGGCGGCAACGACGTCGATCTCTGCCTGCGCCTGACCGGAGCCGGCCACCGCAGCCTTTGCGTGCCCCGGGCGATCGTCGTCCACGACGAGTCACGCACACGTGGGAGCCACGTCGACCCGGGAGACTTCGCGGCCTCGGAGCGCAGCTACGGCCTGTTTCGTACCGTCGGCGATCCGTTCTACAACCCCAATCTGAGCCTGACCGCGACCGACTGCTCGATGCGACGGCCGGGAGGCGCCCCGTGAACGAACCCAAGGGAACGATGGGCCGGTTCAGCCGGGTCCGGATGCGCCACATCTGGGAGACGACCAAGCAGGGTCCGACCGAGTTCGGCTACGCGTATTTCCGCGCCCGGCGGCGCCGGCGGAACATCGCCGACGACGACTCGATGCTCAGCGAGTCTGATCTGCTCGCGATGTCCGGCGCGTTCGACGCCAGCGACCAGTCGCTGTCGGACAACGCGGAACTGATCGATCGCTATCGCCGGTCCGACGGTTTCGAGATCCGCACCGTGGTGTGGTTCCTGCCCTTCTTCCACCACGTGTACTTCGGCGGGGTGCACACGCTCCTGCGCTTCGCCGAGCACTTCGCCCGCGTCCACGGCGTCAAGACTCACTTCCACTGCTACGACGTCGGTCAGGATCGCGTTCCCGAGATGGCCCAGAAGGTCAAAACGGCCTTCCCCGCGCTGGCGCAGGCGACATTTACCTCAGGACACACGCCCATCGCCGAGCTGCCGCCGTCGGATGCGGCGATCGCCACGCTGTGGTCGAGTGCGTACCCGGCGCTGCAAGTGGCGAACACCCGCGCGAAGTTCTACTTCGTCCAGGACAACGAGCCGCAGTTCTACGCGGCGGGCGCCGCCTCGGCGATGGCGGAGGAGACCTACCGGTTCGGCTTTCCGGGGATCGTCAACACCCCCGGCCTCGCCGCCGTCTACCGGTCCTACGGAAATCCCGCGGTGTCGTTCGTCCCGGCGGTCGATCAGACGCGTTATCACGCGCCCGATGGGCCACGTGCGCCCGGTCCGGTGCGAGTCTTCTTCTACGGCCGGCCGAGTACGCCGCGCAACGCGTTCGGCCTCGGGATGGTCGCGCTGGCCAAGCTCAAGGACATGTTGGGCGATCGCGTCGACATCATCTGTGCCGGCGAGGACTGGAACCCGGCGCAATTCGGAATGGCGGACAGGGTGCGCAACCTCGGGGTGCTGCGCAGCCTCGACGAGGTAGCCGAGCTCTACCGCACGTGTGACATCGGTCTGGTCTTCATGCTGACGCGCCACCCGAGCTATCAGCCGTTCGAGTTCATGGCCTCCGGGATGGCGACCGTGTCGAACATCAATCCGGCCACGGGCTGGCTGCTCCGGGACGGGGAGAACTGCCTGCTCACGCCGCCGCTGGCCACGCCGGTGGCGGAGCGCCTCGCCCGCTTGGTCGAGGATGCCGAGCTACGCGCGAGGATCGTCGCGGCCGGCCTCGAGGAGGTCCGCCGGTTCCGATGGGACGACCAGATCGAGCACATCTGGGAGTCGATGTGCCTGCGCGACGGCGAGTTTGCGCTCCAGACCGTCGCCGAGCACCCGACTCACTCCGTCTAACCGCGGCTTCGCGGGTACGGCGGCGACGCGTCTCCTCAGGACGCGGGCCTGAAGGCGTTGATCATCAGCACGAGATAGATCTCCTGGTTTCCCTCCTGGCCGACGCCGTCGGTGGGAAAGGCCCGGTCGGCGTAGCGGTGCAGCGCCTCCGGGCGATGTCGCGCGTAGAAGCGAAGAGCGCCCAGGAGCATTCCGTTGGCCCCGACGTATCGGCCCGTCGGCCCGACGCTCCGGTCGCGCCAGGCGAGCTTGTTCATCTCGAGCGTGAGCTGCTGGAGCAAGCCCCGAACCCCACACGTGAGCGGGAGGCACTCTGCCACCTCGAATCCGACAGCCTGGAGATCGTGTCGTAAACCTTGCTGCGTCCATCGATATAGATCCAGCGGACACGGATGGTCTTGCCAGATCCCGTGCGTCGTTAGCAGCAGCTGCCCTCCCGGCTTGAGCATCCTAAATGCGTCCTCCAGGTACGCCCGCGGATCATCGACATGCTCGAGCACCTGCGTGGAGAGGATCCCGTCGAACCACGCATCCGGAGCGGGACACGGCCGGCCGGGTTCGAGCTTGTAGTCCAGCCCGGCTCCAAATCCGGCGTCGCTCGGGAAATCCGCATACCGAAGCTCTGTGCCGCTCATCCACCGCCCATACGGTGCCCGGCCCGCCCCGAAGTCCAACCACCGTCCGCGCGCCTGCTCAAGCCGCGGACGGAGCGCACGTTTCAGGTCAACTAGACACAGGTAGAAATCGTCGCCCGGCCGCGGGTCGAACCGCTCCCGGTTGTACTCGTGATCGAAGTCGTTGAACTCCCGCTCGAATCGGGAGCCCGCGGTCTCGGACGCCGGTTGCGCCTCAGGTGGTCTTACAGAGGTCATCTCGTGATCCGTCCTCGAACGTCCGCCGTTCAGCCTAACGGGCTCCCGCGACCTACAGCTCCTCGGCGATTCCGGGCGCCTCGCGACTGAACACCCAGAAACCGAGAATGCATGTGCCCACGAGGATCGCGAACGGCGCCAGCACCCAGACAGCGCCACCCATGAAGGTGGAGATACCCGGAGTTCCCCCCACCATCCAGTGGCGGGCCTGCTGGAGAATCGCCGCGATCGGGTTGAACAGGTAGTACCGCGTCACCTGCGGCGCCCGCTTCTCGATGTTCTCGATGAGGATGAACACAGGGCTGGCATAGAACAGCGCCTGGATGATCACCCCCCAGATCTGCGCCACGTCGCGGTAGCGGACGTATAGAGAGGAGAGCAGCATCGCAATCCCGGCCGAGAACGCGAACAGCAGTCCAAGCAGGGGGAGCAGCAAGAACCAGGTGAGCCGCGGCTCGACGCCATAGACGATCATGAAGCCGAGCACCACGATCAGGTTGAGGCACAAGTTGAAGGACGAGGTGACCGCGGTGGCGACCGGGATGACCAGGCGGGGGAAGTGCATCTTGCGCACGAGGCCCTCGCGTACCACCACCGACGGAATCGAGGCCGCGGTCGCCGTCTGGAAGAAGGTGAACAGGACGATGTTCATCAGCAGGATCACCGGGAAGTTCGGCGTCTCCTTGCCCAGCTGGAGCACGATGTCGAACATCAGATAGAGCACGCCGAAGAACAGCAGCGGCTGGAGCAGTGACCAGAAGTAACCCAGCACCGAACCGAAGTACGTCAGCTTGAAGTCGGTGGTCGCGACAAGCCAGGTCAGGCGCACGAACCGTCGCCAGCCGCCGCCCAGGGCGGACGGACCTGTGACCTCTTCGAGCGGTAGTTCGGCGACAGTCACAGGACCGGCTCTCCGGCGCGTGTCCGCGTCAACGTGCCCACGTAGTCGACGCCGATCACTCCACTCAGCGCCACCCCGTAGGAAACGACGTCGGCGACTCGCTCGTTGGAGAGGAGGATCTCGAGGCCGGCGGACCCCCTGACCACCGAGCACCCCACGTAGTACCGGCCCGATGAGAATCGGTTATCCGCTTCCACCACGAACTCCACGCGCTCGAACGGCTCGAGGTCCGACAGCGACCCCCCGTTCTCGAGCGCGCCGGCGGAGAAGATGCGCACCCCGTCCTCGTTGCTCATCCACATCGAGATCCCGGGAGCTCGGATCGGCGCGAGCGCCTCGAGGGAGATGTGGATGCGCATGCTTTCGCCGTAGGCGACGGTGTCAACTCGCTGGTCCTGGGCGTCGGCGATCCACGCGTCAACCACTCGGATCTCGGCCTCTGGAACGTGGTGCCGGACGTCGCTCGTGACGTTGCGGAAGTTCTCGGCCATGTATTCGCGGGCCACCTCCGATGGGTTGCCCATCTTCGTGATGTGACCGCCGCTGATCATCATCGCGCGATGGCAAAACTGTTCGACCCAGCTCATCGCGTGGGTCACGAGCACGATCGTCGTGCCCTCGGCGCGCAAACGGTAGAAGACGTCGATGCACTTTTGCTGGAAGGCGGCGTCGCCGACGGCGAGCACCTCGTCGATCAGCATGACATCGGGCTCGGTATGCACCATGACCGAGAAGGCGAGCCGGACCTGCATACCGGAGGAGTAGTTCTTGAGCTTCTGATCGACGAAGCCCTCGAGCTCTCCGAACGCGATGATGTCGTCGAATCGGGCCCGGGCCTCACGCGGGGTCAGGCCCATCATGACTGCGTTGATCACGACGTTGTCCCTGGCCGGCAGGTCGGGATTGAAGCCGACTCCGAGCTCGATGAACGGTGATAGGCGGCCGGCCAGCTCGATCCGCCCGGCGTCGGCCTTATAGATCCCGGCCAGGCACTTGAGCAGCGTGCTCTTGCCCGAGCCGTTGCGACCGACGATGCCGAAGAACTCGCCCTGGCCCACCTCGAAGTCGATTCCCCGGAGCGCCCGGAGCTCGTTGTAGCTCGTGCTGCGAAAAGGGTGCAGCGCACGCTCCTTGAGAGTGTGTACCCGGTGGTTGGGAATCCGGAATGCTTTCTCCAACCCGCGGACGCGGATCGCCACAGGACGTGCCTCCATCGCGCTTAGGATAAGGGCTTAGCGCGTCAGGTCCGGTTGGTACCGATGCTGCCCGCGACTTTCAGCGCCGCGCGCACCGATCGCCGCCCGAGCAGCCCGTTCAGCTGATCGGTGACGCGGTCCTTCTCGGCCCGGAGCGCGCTGTTGTCTCTCAGGAGCTGGTCGTGGAGCGAGCGGTAGTAGGAGATCTCGGCCAGCAACTGC
>DATBYI010000530.1:0-4217 GCA_036513815.1 Solirubrobacteraceae bacterium | reverse complement strand
GGTGTGCCCTCGGATGGTGCGTTCGCTCCCGTCTGTGATCCGTGAAGGGCCTGCTGCGCGGCCGCGGATCTGAGCCCTTGATGGGCGGTGACCGCTCGCTCGGGGCGGCCGCGACCGATGAACGCGACCGTCCAGCTGGCGATGGTCGCGATGCGGTTCTTGAATCCGGTGAGGAAGGCCAGGTGCACGCACAGCCACCCCAGCCAGCCGACGAAACCGGAGAGCCGGAGCGGCCCGAGTGTCGCTACCGCCCGGAAGCGCGAGATCGTCGCCATCGACCCCAGGTCGCGGTACTTGAACGGCTCGTCGGGTTTGCCCCGCAACCTGCGGGCGATCGTATGGGCGGCGTGGATGCCGGACTGCATCGCGACCTCGGCCACCCCCGGCATATCGTCGAGCGCCATCAGGTCCCCCACCACGAAGATCTCGGGATGCCCGGGTACGGTGCAATCGTCGCGCACCTGAACGCGTCCCGTGCGATCCACCGCTGCACCGGTGGCATCCGCGAGGGCGCGGCCGAGCGGCGATGCCTGCACGCCGGCGGCCCAGATCTTCACGGCCGCCGGAATCCTCTTCAGGGCTGGGTCGGCGCTGTCCGTATCGACGCCGTTGAGATCGACCCCGGTCACCCTGACACCAAGGTGGATCTCGACCCCCAACCGCTCCAGGTCTTTGGTCGCGCGGCGCTGCAGCGACTCGGGGAAGGAGGCGAGGAGCCGCTGGCCGCCGTCCAGCAGCAGGACGCGGGCCTGACCGGGATCGATCGACCGGAAGTTGTGCCGCAGGGCGCGGCGCGAGAGCTCGGCGATCTGTCCCGCCATCTCCACACCGGTCGGGCCGGCTCCGACGACGACGAAACTCATCACACGGCTGCGCTCCGCCGGGTCGGGTTCCAGCTCGGCCAGCTCGAACGCACCAAAGATGCGGGCACGGATCTCGAGCGCGTCGTCGAGGCTCTTCAGGCCAGGCGCGGCGGCGGCGAACACGTCGTGGCCGAAATAGGATTGGGACGCCCCGGTGGCAACGATCAAGCTGTCGTAGCCGATCTCCCACCCCGACGCGAGCGTCCGCACGGCCAGGGATCGACGCTCTGCGTCGATCCCGGCCACGTCCCCGAGCAGGACCCTCGTGTGGCGCTGCTTTCGCAGCACGTCGCGGATCGGCGGCGCGATTTCGCCGGAGGACAGGATCCCCGTGGCGAGTTGGTAGAGCAGCGGCTGGAACAGGTGGTGGTTGGTGCGATCGATAACCGTGACCTGAACCGGGGCGCGCCTGAGCGCCCGTGCCGCGAACAGCCCGCCGAACCCGCAACCGACGATCACGACGCGGTGCGGGGAGGTGCCATCAGGCATGTTGGCGAGTCTCGTCAGCGTTCGGAGTGGCGTGGCCGAGGTACATCAGCTCCCAGATGCCCTGATCGCTGACATCCTCGACCTTGCTTCCCTCCACGAAGTGCTCGAGTTGAACGCTACCGGTGAACCGCAGGTATGCGCCGTCGAAGCGCTTGAGCCGCGCGAGCACATGCTTGAGTCCCGAGACCTGGTCGATGAGCTTGCGGTCAAGGATCGTCTCGGCGCGATGGAAGCTCACCCGGTACCGATCCCGGCCGTCATCGTAGTCGTACACGACGACGTCGCCGATCGGCTTGCCGCTGTGCTCGTCGGTGTGTTCGCCCTCGAGGTAGAAGCGCACCTTGCTGTCATCGTCGGCGACGATCGTCTCGCCCTTGCTGAGCAGGAAGGTGGGCATCTCTACGTAGCCGTACTGACGCTCGGCGGTCATGTAGCTAGCGATGATCGAATATGGGCCCGCCTGAGCCCTCCCCCAGTACCAGTGGTTCATCAGCCTGGGCATCGCGGTGTCGCCCCAGTTGTGGTCGTGGTAGCCAACGCCCTCAAGGCGCTCCGTGCGATCCCCGACATTCAACTCGACCGACGCGATGCCCTGGGGCACGGACGGCAGCCAGGCGAAGTAGTGCTCGTCGTGCTCGCCGAAGTAAACGCGCCCGGCCCCGTGGCGCCAGGGGCGGACCTGGCCCACGAGATGCACATCGATTCTGACGTCCTCGTGTGTGACCTGGATCTCGTAATCGTGCAGATCCCCGCGGAAGTGGTTTTCTCCGATACGAACGTCACAGGATTCCTGGCCGGCACTGAACTGCGCCGCGGTGGCGTGCGACTCGAATGAGCGCGACTCACCATTCGGCCGGTCGAGCTGCACGCTCACGAAGGGCTCGAGCGGACGGTCTGGCGTAAGCGGGTTCTTGGTGTTGAACATGATTACCAGCGATGATCCGTCGTCGAGATGGGCGTCGAAGTACCACCACTCGTAGGAGCCCGGCCCGGTGTCGGTGCGCAGGCCATCCTCCCAGGGCTGGACGGAGTCGGAGTCGAGGCCCAGGCGCGCGAAATCCTCCGGTTTGTTCGCCAGGCGGCATAGCCCGGTGTCGGTGTGATTGTCAAGTGTTGTCATCTTGAGTTGCTCCTTCACCGCGCCGTGGGCACTGAGCGCCACTGCGCGCGACTGGATCCCCGAGGGACCAGGATTGGGTTGGGCCACGAGGGCGGGGTCTGCGAGAAGCGGACGGGCGGGGCGAGCATGTGGACGTCCCCGAGCGGACTCGGTGCGTCGTAGGGGACGGGGTGTCGAACGGTGTGCTCGTCGCCTCGTCCCGCGCGAGCCGGGTCGACGAGGCCGAGGGATCCGCACCACATCGCGGTTCTCGTCAAGTTGACGGTGACCTGCCAGGAGCCGCCGTCGGTGGTGCGCTTGATCAGCCCGGCGATCGCGCCGATGGCCCCCATGTAGCCGGTGATGTAGTCGTTGATGAGCGCGGTGACGGGAAGCTTGGGTTCGGCCTCGGTTCCCTCGATCGTCATCAGTCCCGACGCGGCCGATCCATTCATGTCGAAGCCCCCGCGCCCGGCCCACGGGCCACTGGAGCCGTAACAGGTGACCGATACATACACCAGGCCGGGCCGTCGCTCCGCGAGCGCGCGCGGTTCGAGGCCGTGCCGCTCGAGTGCGCCCGTGCGGTGGTTGTTGACCACGACGTCGGTGTCGGGCAGCAGCGAGGCCAGTCGCTCCTGTCCGGTGGGACTCTCGAGGTCGACGTAGGCGCTGCGCGAGCCGGCGTTGGCCTCCGCGTAGATGAACTCGTGCTCGTAGTCGTTCGGCCGCGTGGCGCAGAGCACGTCGGCCCCGTGCTCGGCGAGCGTCCGGCCGACGGTGGGACCGGCCACGGCGTGGGTGAAGGACAGCACACGGATACCCTCGAACGGACGCTCGGCCTGGCCGAAGTCCCGCGCTGGAGCGTCGCCGATGCGTTCGAGGCCGATGACCGGCTGACCGGCCAGAAGAGCTCCTTGCTCGTGGCCGAGCCATTCGGCGGGTGTGCGCACCACGCACATCGGCAGCCCGGCAGCGTTGGCGGCGTCCTCGAGCTCGAACGCGTCGCATTCGGCGATCGCCGCGGCGACCTTGCCCATGTCCGGAGGCACGTCCAGAAAGCGACACCACGCGGCCGCGAGGCGCGGGTAGACCCCTGTCGGCATGACCCAGCGGTCGTCGCCGGTACGGTAGGGCACGATCAGGAATGGGTTGTCGAACACGAGCGGATGCGGGGCCTGCTCGCCGTTCAGAGTGGGATGCCAGAACGCGGCCGGGTTAATCCCGTGGACGGCTTGGCGCAGGTCCAGCTCGAGGTTCTGCCTGGGGCCGCCGCGATGCCGGTGCAGCGCGACCGCGGCGACGGCGGCGGCCATCATAGGGACGCCGATACAGGCACCGAGACGATGCGCGGCGGGCAGAATCGGATCCTCGCCGGCGAACGCCACGTCGCCTCCGGTCGCTCCTGGGCATAGGCCCACGGCGGATAGGAGATCATCGAGCGGTACGAGCGGCTCGAAATCGTGTGCCTGAGACGTCATGACCGCCACGCTACGGAGACGTGAGTGACTTCGGATCAGGTGCTTCCCTGGTCTCGTCCCTAGTCCGCGGTGATCGACCCGGCCCGCGGTAGGCGGAACCGGGTCGACCGATGGTCCTATCGGTGCCGCGGGGTCGCGGCGATCACTGCGGGATCAGTTCGGATCGCAGTGCAGGTACACCTGGCCACTCAGGTCCTGGCCCTGGTAGACGGCGGTGTAGCCGTAGCTGAGGGAGACGGTCCCGTCGCCCGCGTTGGCAGCGGCCGGGTCGGAATCCGAGACGTAGTT
>DATBYI010000529.1:0-7875 GCA_036513815.1 Solirubrobacteraceae bacterium | reverse complement strand
CTCAGCGCTCGCGTTGATGGCGGCGGCGATCTCGAGCCCGCGCGCGATCAGCTCGTCGGAGTTCGCGGGCACGGGGTCCAGGCCGATCGACGCGGCGGGGACCAGCGCGTAGAAGTTGCCTCCGTAGGCCATGTCGTACGTGACCTCGGCGCCGAGCGCGTCGACGTCGACGGTGGCGTCGAGCGCGGCGGTGAACGCCGGCACGTTGCGGAGCGTCACGCGCTCTGCCCGGCCGTCCGAGACGGTGACGGTAGCCTCGACGAGACCCGCCGGCGTGTCGAGCCGAATCCGCGTCTGCGGTTCGGTCACCTCGACCATCCCGGTCTCGACGAGCACGGTGGCGACGCCGATCGTCCCGTGACCGCACATGGGAAGGAGCCCCGACACCTCGACGAACAGGACGCCCCAATCAGCGTCAGGACGCGTGGGCGGCTGGAGGAACGCCCCGGACATCGCCGAGTGGCCGCGCGGCTCGCGCATCAGCATGAGCCGGAGATCGTCGAGGTGGGCCGCGAAGTACAGCCGCCGCTCCTGCATCGTCTCGCCCGGCACCGGTCCGAGGCCGCCGGTGACCACGCGCGTCGGCATCCCCTCGGTGTGGGAGTCGACCGCCGAGAAGTACCGCGTCGCCCTCATGCGGGCTGAATCTACGCGGAAGCAGCCCGCATGAACAGCGGGAGCGACCGGTCGGCGAGTGGGTGTGGTGAATTTGGCCCCAATAGGGGGCCTTTTTCACCACACCCCCCCGACTACTTGTGCGACTTGATCCAGTTGAGGAGCACCGTGTACGCGGGTCGCGTGGACCCGTTCGCGGCGATCAGCCCGGAGTCCCAGCCGGCGGTCGGGTCGGCCTGCCACTGGTAGTGGTAGATGCGGGCAATCCGGCGGTAGCGATTGGTCAGCGAGAGCAGGTACTGCTCGTCCTTGGCTGCCGCGGCCGCGCTCTGGTTCTTGTACTGCCAGTGTCCACGGCGCAGCACGCCGCCCGTCTCATCGAGCCAGATCGGACCCGACGTCAACGAGCTGAGAACCTGGATCTGCGACGTGTTGTGCGCACGCACCTCGGTGTAGTCGTGGAGCGCCCAGCCGGCCGGCTTGTGACGGATGCCCTTGACGTAGGCCTGCAGCCACGGGCGCAGTGTGGCGAGCGCACCATCGATCTTGGCGGTGCCGGTCGCCGGCAGATAGACGTCTCCGGCGAGCACGGTGCAGCCGTGGCACAGCACGTACAGCGTGTTGAAGTAGTTGGCGGCGAGCGCCGGGTTGCGCGCCAGGCTGCGGTAGGAGAAGTCCGGCTCGTTCCAGGCCGTGTAGTCCTTGATCTGCGGGAAGTCCTTTAGGAAGGCCTGCACCGCGGACTTGTACTGCGCCACCGTGGGGACGTAGTTGGCGGCCGGGTTGGTGAAGTCAGCGCCGAACGAGATGAGCGGCGTCACGTGCGCGGCCTGGGCCGCGCTCAACCACGCGCGGAAGGCGGCCAGATCCGTCTTGTCGGCCTTGCGCGTGATGATGTCCCACGGGATGACGTCGCGAGCGGTCGTGATCCCGAGCTGTGTGAACTGGGGGCTCGAGAACATCGCCGTGTTCGAGTCGCCGATGCCGATCACGACCGAGGCCGACGCCGCTGGTACCGCGGCGGCTCCGAAGGCGATCGCACAGACAACCGGCAACAGCACTCGCAACATGCGCTTGGACATTCGAAACTTCACTTTCCCGCCCATCGAGGCGCTCGAGTTCGGTGTGGCCCTGCGGCCGGCGCGCGCGTCGCTTCCCCTGCCACGACGGCGCCAGCGAATTCCTTAACCGCATGACTCCTCGCGGAGTTGCGGCCGGGCTCAGTCAGGTCTCGAAGCTAGCAGGATGCCCCGAGGGCGTCGAAGGCCGCGTTGCACGCTGGTAGCTTGCGCGAATGGCGACTCGCGGCGTGTGCGTGCTGGCCGGCCGCATGGCCGACACGGTCGAGGTGGCGATGGCGGCCGACGCGGCCGGGTTCGACGCGGCGTGGACGAGCGAGTTCAACGACCGCTCGGCGATCGTCGCGCTCGCCGCGATGGCGCAGAACACCAGCCGGTGCCGCGTCGGCAGCGCGATCGCCTACGCCGTCGGCCGCTCGCCGCTGATCCTGGCCAACGATGCGCGTGGACTCGATGAGCTGAGCGGCGGCCGGCTCGTGCTCGGCGTCGGCACGGGCACGAAGGGAATGCAGATCGGCTGGCACGGCGCCGCCGATCCCGAATCACCCGCCGTGCGGCTCGAGGAGCTTCTGCCGCTGCTGAGGCGGATCTGGAAGCTCCACGAGGGTCCGGTCAAACACGAGGGTCGCTTCTACTCGATGAACCTGTCCGCGACCGCCGACGTCCTCCCGCCCGTCCGCGATCGGATCCCGATCTTCACCGCCGGCGTGAACCGGCGGATGATCGAGACGGCCGGACGCGTGTCCGACGGCCTCGTCTGCCATCCGACCTTCAGCTCGCGCTACGTGCACGAAGTCGTCCGCCCGGCCATCGCCCAGGGCGCCGAGCGCACCGGCCGCGACCCGGCCTCGGTCGAGGTCGTCGGCATGCTCCTGTGCTCGGTCAACGACGACGAGGAGCTGGCGCGCCGCGAGATCGCCGCGCAGCTCGCCTTCTACGCGGCGCCCCGGGCGTATGCCCCGATGCTCGAGGCGAGCGGCTTCGCCGCCGAAGCGGAGCGGATCCGCGCCGCCTTCGCCGCCGGCGACCGCGAGGCGATGATCGCCGCGGTCAGCGACGAGATGATCGACGCGATCGGCGTCGCCGGGACCCCGGAACAGGTCCGCGCCGGCGTCGCCCGCCGAGAGGACGACTTCGACCACGTGTCGCTGTACTCGCCGAGCTTCACGATGACGCTCGAGCGCGTCCAGCAGAACACGCTCGACCTGATCCAGGTCGGGGCCGCAGCAACGTCGCGGACCTGACGGCGGCCCGCGCGTCAGTCGATCGTCAGCGGCGTGCCGATCGGGAGGAGCCTCGCCAGTTTGACGATCTCCCAGTTCGGCAAGCGGATGCAGCCGTGCGAGGGATGGCCCGGGATGAGCGAGGGCTCGTTGGTGCCGTGGATCCCGATCACGCCGCCACCGGGCCAGTCGGTCTCGACGTTGGAGAGCGCCGAGGTCCCGAACGCGATCGGACCGTAGATGCTGCCGGCGGGGAAGCCGTCGAGCCGGTCGCGGATGTAGAAGTGCCCGTGCGGGGTGGGCGTGCTCGGCTTACCCGTGCCCACGCGCGTAAAGAAGATGACCTTGCCATTGCGGTACAGCGTGAGCGTCGTCCGCTCGGTCGACACGACGAGATAGGTGTGGACCGTCTGCGGGGCGCCGAGAGTGCGCTGCGGCACCCATCCGATCTGGCCGGCCGGCCGCAGAGGCAGCCGGACCTGGACCCACCACGCGCCGTGGATGAGAACCCGCTGCTGCTCGAAGAGGAGCTCGCTCGTGCCGTCCTGGGTCGTGAGACCGAGGTAGCCGAGCACGTGCGCGCGGCGGGAGGGCGATGCGTACGCGTTGGTCGGGCTCTCGAGGTAAGCCCAGGTCGAGGCGTACCCCGGGTGCGAGAGCGCCTGACGCGTGAGGCTCGTCGCCTGGCCGAGGGCCGGCAGCGCGAGCGCCGCGACCGCGATCAGGGCGCAGACCGCCGCGGCCGTGAGGCCGCGGCGGCTGGTTGCGGGGTGGCCCCTCATGTCACCCGGTGAAGGAGGGCGACCGCTGAGCCGTAGCTGCCTTGGCCGCGAAGACCTTCACCTTGACCATCCCATCGCAGCTCGGGCTGCGAACGATGATGGTCCCGCTCTGCGTCGGCACGACGGTGAACGTCGCTTTGCCGTTGCTACCGGTGGACTTGGTGATGTTCTTGCCCCCCGGAAGCGTGATGCGCACCTTGGCGCCCGCCACGCCCTGCCCCTGGCGGTTCACGGACACGACGATCGTGTCCTCCTGCCCGGCACGCACTTTGTAGCCCTTGCTCGTGGCCCGGCAGACGGCCGGGTAGACCGTCGGCGGAGGCGTGATCGGCGGCACGGTGCACGTGCCTCCCATCAGCGTCTCGCCGGACGGGCACGTCGTCGGCGGCACGCACTGGCCACCCGAGAGCGTCTCCCCACTCGGGCAGTTCGTCGGCGGCAGGCACTGGCCACCCGACAGCGTCTCGCCACTCGGGCAGTTCGTCGGTGGCACGCACTGACCGGCCGATACGACTTGCCCGCTCGGACACGTGGTCGGTGGGACGCACACCCCGCCGGTGAGCGTGTAGCCGCTCGGGCAGTTGGTCGGCGGGACGCACTTCCCGCCGGTCAGCGAGTAGCCGGCCGGGCAGCTCGTGGGCGGCACGCAGACGCTACCGGACAGGGTTTCCCCGGCCGGACAGCTCGTCGGCGGCACGCACACCCCGCCGGACAGCGTGTAGCCGCTCGAGCAGGTCGGAGGCGGCGGCGGGGTACAGCCACTCGAAGGCGCCGTCACCGTCGCCGACGACGGCGTGCTCATGTAGCTGTTGCCCAGCACGTACGTCTCCGGGACCGACGTCGTCACCGTGAACTGCTGGGTGGCCGCGCTACCGCTGGCCGGCGACGTGAACGACGTCGGCTGGCCGAAACTCACCGGGCCGGTCTGGGTGCCAACCTTGCCCTGCGTGAAGTAGTTCTGGTTCACGCCCTTGTTGCCCTTGTCGGTGCTCGAGCTCAGCTCGTACACGTTCTGGCCGACCGGGATGTTCTCCGTCGAGCCGCCGAACGCCGTCTCCGTGACCGTCACGGTGGCCGTGTACTGGCCGTTAAGCGGCGAGACGCAGTGCGAAGGACCGGCGGACACGGCCAGGATGTGGGCCGAGGCCAGCGCCGGGAACGCCATGAAGAACGAGAGGGCGACGACCATGCCACCCATCGAACGTTTGTTGACCATTAGCACTCATTCCTTGAGGTCGTTGGACGTGGGCATAGAACGCGCCCATACCTACGAAACTCGCACTAATGGTCAGGCTTGCTCCGGCCGACCGCGCGCGGGTCCGCTAGGCCTCGGCCAGCCGGCGCAGCAACTCGACCGCCTCTTGCAGCACGTCCTGCTCGGTCGAGGAGAGGTGCTCGCCGATCGCACCGGCCAGCCATCCCTCCCGCCGGCTTCGGTCGTCGAGCAGCGCCGCGGCACCCTCGACGGTGAGCGTGACCAGCGCCCGACGGCGGTCGTCCGGATCGGGGCGGCGCTCGACGAGGCCGTCGGCTTCCATGTCGGCCACGGTCTGGGCCATGGACTGCGGTCGCATCCGTTCGGCGCTCGCCAAGTCGCTGACGCTCTTCGGACCGCAGCGGTCGATGCGCCCGAGAACGGTGGCGTGGCTCATGGGGATGCGGTGCTCAGCGCGCAGGCGCCGACTCAGCTGCCCGAGCACGACACGGAGCTCGCTGGCGATCGCCGCGCTGTCGACGGGGGGTTTGGTGGTCGCGTCCGCCATGGTCAGATTCTACAGGCTAACTGCGCAGTTTGCCTGTAGAATTGTTCTACGTGAGCTCTGACCGGTACAAGTGGATCGCGCTGTCCAACGCGACCCTGGCCGTGCTCTTCACGACGCTCGACGCGTCGATCACGATCATCGCGATGCCGGCCATCTTCCGGGGCATCAAGCTCGATCCGCTCGTCGCGTCGAACAGCTTCTACCTCCTGTGGATGATCCTCGGCTACCTCGTCGTGGCCAGCGTGCTCGTCGTCAGCCTCGGCCGCCTGGGCGATATGTACGGCCGGGTGCGGATCTACAACCTGGGCTTCGTCATCTACACGGTGGCGTCGCTGCTCCTCGCCATCGACTGGATGACCGGGAAGGCCGGCGCGACCTACTTGATCGGCTTCCGGATCCTGCAGGGCCTCGGTGGAGCGTGCTTGCTGGCCAACTCGGCCGCGATCATCACCGACGCCTTCCCGGCCAACCAGCGCGGGATGGCGCTCGGCATCAACAACATCGTCGGGGTCAGCGGGATGTTCGTGGGACTGGTCCTCGGCGGCATCCTGGCGCCGATCAACTGGCGGCTGGTCTTCCTCATCAGCGTCCCCGTCGGCGTGTTCGGCACGGTGTGGGCGTACATGAAGCTGCGCGAGGTTCCGGGTAGCGGACAGCGCAAGATCGACTGGTGGGGCAACGTCACGTTCGCCCTCGGGCTGATCCTGATCATGGTTTCCATCACTTACGGGATCCGACCGGCGGGCGGTTCGAGCACCGGCTGGGGAAGCGTCAAGGTGCTCGCCTTGCTCGGCTCCGGGCTTGCCTCGCTGATCGCCTTCCTGTTCATCGAGGCGCGCGTGGAGCAGCCGATGTTCCGTCTTCCCCTGTTCAAGATCCGCGCCTTCACGTTCGGGTCCCTCTCGACGTTCCTGTCCGCCGTGGCCCGCGGCGGCCTGATGTTCATCTTGATCATCTGGCTCCAGGGAATCTGGCTACCGGAGCACGGCTTTAACTACAACGACACGCCGTTGTGGGCCGGGATCTACATCCTGCCGCTGACGATCGGCCTCCTCCTGGCCGGTCCGGCCTCCGGCTATCTGTCGGACCGCTACGGCCAGAGGCCATTCGCCACCGGCGGGATGCTGGCGACCGCGGCGGGCTTCGTGCTGCTCCTGTTGCTGCCCACCGATTTCTCATATCCGTTATTCGCGGCCGTGCTCGCGTTGATCGGGATCTCGATGGGAATGTTCGCCTCCCCCAATCGGGCGGCAGTCATGAACAGCCTCCCGCCCGGCGACCGCGGCGCCGGCGGGGCCATGAACCAGACGTTCCAGAACTCCGCCCAGGTGATCTCGATCGGGGTGTTCTTCACGCTGATGATCATCGGCCTGGCATCGACCTTGCCGGCGACTATGGCCGCAGGGCTCGAGGCCCACGGGGTATCGGCCGCGGTGGCGAACCAGACCGCGCATCTGCCGCCGGTGTCGATCCTGTTCGCCGCCTTCTTGGGTTACAACCCGATCCAGCACCTGCTCGGTCCGGTCGCGCTCGCCCACGCAGGCGCGCACAACGCCGCGATCCTCACCGGCCGTTCCTTCTTCCCCCACCTGATCTCGGCGCCGTTCCGCACTGGCTTGCACGCGGCGTTCTACTTCGCGATAGTGGCCTGCCTCGTCGGGGCGGCGGCCTCGCTCATGCGCGGCGCCCCCTATCAGCCCGAGGACGACGACAAGGGCGACCCCGTGCGACCAGCCCAGCCTCATGCGCGTGTCGCCCCGGCCAGACTCGGACGCCGTCGCGCTGGTCGCGCGGCCGGCGTAGACCCGGTTCGTTAACCGCCTTTTAACAGGTTCCGCTCGAAACGGGGAAGCCTTTCGGCGCCCGGGCCGGGCGCCGAGGCAGAACCCGACGAATCGAGGTATTACGTGGACGAGCGGCAACATCCGCGCTGGCGGCTGACTCGGCGAGGACTTTTCAAGCGGGGCGGCGCACTCGGCGCGGCCCTGACCGTGCCCGGACTCGGAGGCGCGATCGCCAACGCCACCGCGCTCGCCGCCACGACGCGGGTCCCGGACAGCCTGCCCGACCCGAGTCGCCCAGCCGGAACGGCCACCGCGGCGATGCCGTTCGACCACATCGTCTGCGTGATGATGGAGAACCACTCGTTCGACAACCTGCTCGGCGCGCTGCCGATCCTCGGCACGCCCAAGGCGGACGGCCTGACCTTCAACAAGGCGGGCCAGGCGACCAACTCGAACCCCAGCTCGAACGGCACTGTGACCTCGTACGGGCTGACGAACACCGAGCAGCCCGGGAGCGTGGATCAGTCCTGGGACGCCACCCACCAGCAGATCGACGGCGGCAAGATGGACGGCTTCGTCGCGTCGGTCAACTCGACCGAGCCGATGGGCTACTGGACGAACGAGGTGCT
>DATBYI010000528.1:0-2254 GCA_036513815.1 Solirubrobacteraceae bacterium | reverse complement strand
GGGTCGCTCATCTTCCGCGGCCAGTCGGCCGGCGTCGTGTTCTGCCCCGAACACGCCCAGATGCTTGCGAACGCGGGCTACTCGAAGGGCGACGTCAAGGACTGGTTCGTCGAACACGTCGGGCGGCGCGAGGGCGACCTGCGGCGCGCCGGTAAGGACGGCATCTCCCCAAGCGGCCCGGGCGCCCGGTCGGCCAGCGAGTCAGAACGCGCGCCCGCGGACACGTTCACGCCGTACTTCACGGCGCGCAAGGACGTTCCGATCATCGTCGCCGGCGCGCGCAACGCGGCGATCTCGATGGTCTTCCGCGTGTTCGGCGAGTGGTCGAATATGTCTTTGGAGATCGAGGCGGCGCCGGTGGCGGCCGTGAAGGGAGGCTAGAAGGATGTTCAGCGAGCAGGGGCTGAGGGACATGCAAGCCACGCTGGCCGCCGACGGATATGCGCTCGCCGCGTTCGAGGAGGGCGACCAGGTGGTAGTCACAATCGAGGCCACGCCCGAGGCGTGCGAGGACTGCCTCGCGCCGCCCGACGTCATGCGAGCGATCCTCGGCAAGACCCTGGCCGTCCCGGCAGACGCCATCGACCTGCACTACCCCGAATGAGAGTCGACGTCGACGCCCCGCTCAGCGCGGAGTGGATGAGCGGCCGCAAGGCGCTCGTCACCGGCGGCGGTGGCCGTGCAAATGGACCGGGGACAATCGGGTGGGCGATCAGCCGTCTGTTCGCCAGACACGGCGCGGCGGTGGCCGTCCTCGACCAGAACTTCGAGGCCGCCGAGCGCACCGTCTCGCAGATCACGCAGTCGGGAGGCCAAGCGATCCCCGTAATCGCCGACGTGACAGTCGACGACGACTGCGCCCGCGCCGTCGCCGAGGCCCGCGACGCGCTCGGCGGGCTCGACACGCTCGTCAACAACGTCGCCGCCTGGAGCCCTGCTGAGCTGTTCGAGCTCGAGCCGGACGAGTTCGACGACCTACTCACGATCAACCTGAAGACCGCCTGGCAGATGACGCGTCATGCCACGACGGTGATGCCGGCCGGCGGCGCGATCGTCAACATCACGTCGGTCGCCGCACGCCGCGCCGGCACCATGTACGGCCTGGCCAAGTCAGCCCTCGAGTCGATGACCGGTGGCGCCGCCTACCTCCTGGGCGAGCGGGGGATCAGGATCAACGCGGTCGAGCTCGGCGCCCTGTGGACCGGAGCGGTGGCGGACAACCTGCCCGAAGCAGCGCGCGAGCCACGCCGCAAGATGTCGGCGCTTCAGACCGAGGGCGACTGCTGGGACGCGGCCGCAGCCGTCCTGTTCCTGGCCAGCGACCAGGCGCGCTGGATCTCGGGTCAGGTGCTCGCCGTCGACGGCGGAGGTCCGCCGCGCGCGCCGTACCCGGGCGTGACGCGCGAACCCGCCCGGGCCGGGTCGAGCGCATGAACGAGCGCGTGGCACTCATCACGGGCTGCGGCAAGCCCGACGGCGCCGGCCAGGCGATCGCCCGGTGCCTGGCTGCCACCGGCGCGACCGTCGTCGTCGCCGACCGGCGCGCCACCGGCGTCCCCAACCGCCGCCAGGAGATCGTCGGCTCCGAGCAGCCGGCGTCCTGGGACGGACTCGACACGCTCGTGACCGAGATCGAGTCGGCCGGCGGCAAGGCGCTGGCCATCCTGGGGGACATCGGCGACGAGCACGACGCGCAGGCGATGGTCGAGGCCGCGATCGCGAAGTTCGACCGGCTCGACATCCTCGTCAACAACGCCGCCGCGCCGCAGGGACTCGATCGCAACGTGATCGACGAGATCCCGATCGAGGTGTTCGACGACGTGATCCGGATCAACCTACGCGGGACCTTCCTCATGTGCCGCGCCGCCGTGCCGGTCATGCGCCGCCAGCGGTGGGGGCGGATCATCAACGTCTCCTCGATGGCCGGCGTGATCGCCGCACCTCGCTCGACGCCGTACTCGGCCTCGAAGGCGGGGATCATCGGCCTGACGCGCGCCCTCGCCATGGACGTGGCGGCGTTCGGCATCACGGTGAACGCGATCTGCCCGGGAGCGCTCGACACGAGCCGCTCGGTGCTGAGCCTCGATCCCGACCTCGACGTCCGCGCCGAGATGGAGCAGCGGGGACGGCGCCTGCCGGTCGGCCGCGTGGGCCAGCCCGATGACGTCGCCGCCGCCGTCCGCTATCTGGCGAGCGACGGGGCCGAGTACATGACCGGCCAGATGCTCGTCCTCGACGGAGGCGGACCCGCACC
>DATBYI010000527.1:0-2401 GCA_036513815.1 Solirubrobacteraceae bacterium | reverse complement strand
TCTGCGCGTCTCGTCCAGCTCGCACGCGATGCGGGCGCGCTGAGCGCGCTCCCCTTGGGGCTCACCATACGCTCGGGAATGCAATTGTTTGCGGGAGAGTTTGCTGTGGTCTCCTCGCTCGTCGAAGAGGTGGCGGCGGTCAACGAGGCCACGAGGACCAGCCTCGCCCCCTACGGGGCGCTGCTGCTGTTCGCTTTCCAGGGCCGTGAGGCCGAGGCCCGTCAGCTCATCGAGGCGGCCACAGACGAGGTTATGCGTCGGGGTGAGGGGCAGGGGCTGACGATCATCCAATGGGCGACCGCTGCGCTCCACAACGGGCTCGCCCGCTATGAGGAAGCACTGGTTGCGGCCCAGCAGGCCGCCGAGGATTCTTACGTGATCTGGTTCTCAACGTTTGGGATGGTCGAGCTGATCGAGGCGGCCGTCCGGAGCGGGCGGGCCGGGCTCGCGGCCGAGCACCTGGGCCGCCTCTCGCAGAGAACCGCGGCTAGCGGCACTGACTGGGCGCTCGGGATCGAGGCCCGCTCGCGCGCACTGTTGAGTGAAGGTGAGACGGCCCAGATCCTTTACCGCGAGTCGATCGAGCGGCTCGCTCGCACCCGCCTCCGGTTGGAGCTCGCCCGCGCCCACCTCCTGTACGGCGAATGGCTGCGCCGCGAGAGCCGGCGTCTCGACGCCCGCGAGCAGCTACGCACGGCCCAAGAGATGTTCGGGCAGTTCGGCATGCAGGCGTTCGCCGAACGCGCCCGAGTCGAGCTCGAGGCGACCGGCGAACACCCCCGCAAACGAGCCGCCGACGCACGCGATGACCTGACGGCCCAGGAAGGACACATCTGCCGGCTCGCCGCCGAGGGTGCTACGAACCAAGCGATCGCCGCACAGCTGTTCATCAGCCCGAGCACGGTCGACTATCACCTACGCAAGGCGTTCCGCAAGCTCGGAGTGAAGTCCCGCCACCAGCTCAAACAGCACGTGCTCCAGCCAGAGGCAAGCGCAGAACCTGCCGCTAGGAGCACTGAACCTTCGGAGTGAGGCTGGCGTCGGGCGGCTGGTGTCCCGAACTCGCTGCTGCTGCGCCCATCGGCCGACGCTTTCGGCGCGGCGGTTGGCCATACCGTCACTGCCGAATTGTCATGCGAGAAATGAGGGCCCCGTGGCAGGCGAACGTGAAGGTGCTCGGTCCGGTGTAGCCGTCGCCTCCGACCTCGGCGCTGATTTGGATTTCGCCATCGGCGATCGTGGTCGTCTTGATCACGGATAGCGACACTTTCGCGCCGATGAATTCCCGGTCGCTCCATCCCTTGATCGCCCCTCTGCCGATGTATTCGCGGCCCCAGTCGTCCACGACACCGTCGTGTGCGAAGCTGGCGAGGAAGTCCTCGGTGTGGTGGCTATTGGCCGCGTCAAGAAGCTTGGTGACCGGACCCGGGATAGGCACGGTCATCGACGCGACACCTCGGGCACGTGCGGCGCACGGGGGCGTAGGAGATCTTGCAGCCCGATTCGCGTCAGGAATTCGGCGCGGATTCGATCCCCAACGGCGTTGACGACCGCGGCGGCGACGTCGGCCACGTCCGGGTCGGGCGGGGCCTGCTCAGCCAGTCGCTGGCTGACGTCTGCCATCAGGTTCGGGTAAGCGGCGTCGTATTCGGCGACAACGTCGTCGTCGACAGAGCGCTGTGATGACACATCGAGCTCGACGGGGCGGAGGTCGACGTCGTGGCCGGCGGCGTATTGCTTCGCCTCGGCAGCCTGCGTTGCGTTGTGGCCGTCGATGTCGCGCATCCCCGCATACGCGACGTGTCCCGCATCGGCGAGCGCTCGTGCACTCAGGGCGCCGAACCCGCTCGAGGCGCCCGTGATGACGATCGTCTTGCTCATGACCTTGCTCCATATTTCGTGTGAACCGTGCCAGTTCGTACTCCAGCGCGGGACGGGTGGTTGCCGGCGGCCCGGGTTGGGTCAGTTGATCGGCGAGATCATGCCGCCGTTGACGTAGATCGTCTGAGCCGTGACCCAACGGGTCTCTGGCGCGGCGAGGAAGCGCACCACGGGAACGACGTCGGCCGGCTCGCCGAGGTCGCCGTTGATGGTCATCCCCGACAGCCAGGCGATCGTCTCCGGGGTCTCGGCGTTGTAGAAGAAGCTGGTCTTCTGCGGACCGGGGGCAATGCAGTTGACAGTCACCCCGCGCGGTCCGATCTCCTTGGCGAACGCCTTGGTGAAATGCTCCACCGGTGCCTTGCTGCCCGCGTACGCCGAGTAGGTGGCGGCCGTCACGGCGACCTGGGTCGTGACCATGTTGATGATCCGGCCGTTATCGGCCATCTTGTCGTAGGCCTCGCGCATGAAGAAGTACGGGATCTTGGCGTTGATCGCGAACGAGTCGTCAAAGTCCTTC
>DATBYI010000526.1:0-16368 GCA_036513815.1 Solirubrobacteraceae bacterium | reverse complement strand
CCTCATCGACGCCCAGGCTGCCGGGCGGCTCGGCCGCCAGGGCTTGGTGGGCGCGCTCGAGGGCGCCGCGCAGCGCGACGTCGCGGAAGACCACCCAGCGGGCTGCCCGGGGCGGCGTCCCGTCGCGCTCGGCCCACTCGTGGACGATCCGCGGCTCGACGTAGAGGACCTTGTACGTCCACCCCTCGGGGACGGCGGCCATGCCTGTGTGCACGGCGTCGGGCTCGAGGACGAACAGCTCGCCTTCGACGGCTCGTTGCTGCGTGGCGTCGAGCGAGAAGCGCGCCGCGCCGCGCTCGAGCACGGCGACGGTCCAGGTCGGGTGCGAGTGGGGGCGGTAGGCGTGGTGGACGAAGCGCGCGTGCAACGCCTCGATCCCGTCGAGTCCGCGGGGACGAAAGTAGGTCGAGTACTCGGTTGGCGTGACTGTGAGGTTACTTCTGCCGCTCACCTTCGCTGCGACGAACAGCTCGGGTTCGGCCGGATCTGGCTCGTGAACGCGCCCGGCGGGTTGAAGGTGATCTGGCCGTACTCGGCGTCGCCGCCGAACGTGTTGCCGTCGCGGACGTTGCCGAACTCCCACGAGCAGCCGAGCGCCTGGTCGCGCGTGAGCGTCCAATACGGGTAGAAGTGCCCGGGCCCGGGCGGCGGCACGACGCAGCCCGCTCCGGTGTTCAGGTTGCAGTTGCTCGCGAACTCGGTGGCGGCGAGGTCGGTCTCGAATTGGATCTTGGGATAGGTGCGGCCGCCGCTGGTCGGCTGGGCGTCGACAAAGGCACCCGGGAACCGGCCCGGGTAGGCGGACGTCGGCCAGTCGGCGTAGTAGGACGTGCCGTCGTAGTCAAGGTCGCCGATCGCGTCGAAGAAGACATCGCAGCCCGTAACCAGGTTCGGCGCCACGGTTCCCCCGTGGGTGTCTCCGAACGGGTAGCACGGAGAGTCGTCGGGCTCGAGGCTCGGGTCCTCCGCGGTTGTCTCATACGGCCCGTTGCAGTTCGTGAAGTACGTGTCGGTGAACGTCCCGACCGTTTCCGTCTCCGGTCCGGTCAGGCTGGTGCACGGCTCGAAGTGCCCGACCTCGAACTCCGTGTCGAGCATGTACGGACCTGCGCCCCACGGCAGGATGTTGTTCGCCGCGGCGGTCGAGTACTCGGGCTGGAAGTTGAACGGCGAACCCGAGCAGTCGACCGGGTTCGTGTTCATGAAGCCGTTGGCCGCCGAAGCGATCATGAATCCAGAGGTGTGGGTCGTCAGGTCGTCCTCGGTCACCTCGAGCGCGTGACCACCCCCTTTGAGCCTGGCGTCGAACATGTGGATCACGATGGTGTCGCCTGGATTCATCAGCAGGGTGTCGCGATTCGGCGTGTTCGAGGCGAGGTCAGACTCCTGCGGGCTCGGCGGCCCGGTGGGAACGCCGTCGTGCTGGATGAAGGCGAAGTTGACGGGTTCCTCGCAGTCCGGGTTGCACGTGACCGCGCCGGCGTTGCACTCGGCACTGTCGATGGTGAGCGCCGAGCAGTAGTGGGTGTCATCACAGCTGATGTTGTCGACGAACGGCGCGAACCCGGGCGGATAGAACTGAAGCTCGACGAACGCGGCGCCGCCACCTGGGCTCGTGGCGGTCGGCGCGTTGGAATCCGACTCCGGCGTGCAAGGCGTCTCCGGCGATGAGTTTGGGTCGCAAACATCCATCGAGAGCCATGGCGCGACCGACAGCTCGAAGAAGTGGGTGATGTCCTGGCCCGGGTGGCTGACGGTGGGAAGCTGTCGTGGGTCGATGCCCAGTCGCTCCACGAACGTCACGTCGTCTCCGGAGCCGGGCGTGTTCGAGATAAAGCGAATGGCTGGCTCGTCGTGTCCGATGTAGTGGCCGTTGTCGTAGAACCGGCCGCCCCACGTCCCATGCAGGTCCGCGCAGGCGGCCGTCGCGCGGACAGGCGCCTGGATCGGGCTGAGGCCGTTGCAGTCGATCCCCCCAACTTGATTCGGCGCCACCCCCGCGTGCGCCACCGCCGGGAAGGCAACGAGCACGAAAACGGCCACTGCCGATGCGTAAGACCTCAAGCGCCTCATGGTTCCCTCACTCCCCTCGAAGGCTGGGCTCGCTGATGCGCAGAATCTCGCTCCCGGCGGCCGGTGTCAACCCCGTCCGCGCCGCTATCCTCGCCAGAGCGATATGTCGATAAGCACCAACCAATTGAAAAGCGGAAACCACGTCGAGGTTGACGGCACCGTGTACAAGGTGCTCGAGTTCCAGCACGTAAACCCGGGCAAGGGCGCGGCGTTCGTTCGCACGAAGCTGCGCCGGGCGAGTGACGGAAACGTCATCGACAAAACCTTCCGCGCCGGCGAGAAGCTGCGCTCGATCCGCAGCGAGGGCAGGAATATGCAGTTCCTCTACGCCGACGGCGACGGCGCCCACTTCATGAACACCGAGACCTACGACCAGATCGCCCTACCCACCGAGGCGCTCAAGGACTCGCTCAAGTGGATCAAGGCGGGCGACCAGGTCGATGTCCTCTTCCTCGACGACGAGCCGAGCGACGTCCAGCTCCCCGGCTCGGTCGACCTACAGGTGACCGAGACCGAGCCCGGCCTGCGCGGCGACACGGCCTCAGGGGGCGGCACGAAGCCGGCCACGCTCGAGACCGGCGTCGTGGTTCAGGTGCCGCTATTCATCTCCGAAGGCGAGACGATCCGCGTCGACACGCGCGACGGAAGGTACCTGTCGCGCGCGTAAGCTCGTAGGTCGTGGAGCTCGTCTACGGCAAGCATTCGGTCCGGGCCGTCTTCCTGACGCGCCCGCAAGACGTCAAGCGCCTGATCCTGGGCGGCAAGCCGTCGTATCACGACGAGCTGTTCGCCTCGGCCCGGCGAGCCGGGATCGAGCCGGAGCTGGTGGATTGGCCCGAGTTCCGCCGACTCACCGGCCTGACCGACGACGACAAGCACCAGGGCGTCTGCGTCTTCACCAAGCCCCGGCGGGTGTTCGCCGAGCACGAACTCGATCGGCTCGCCGAGGGCCGGCTGGTTATCGCGCTCGACCAGATCTCCGACCCACAGAACCTCGGCGCGGTGCTGCGCAGCGCCGCCTTCTTCGGTGTCGACGCAGTGCTGCTGTTGAAGAACCGCTCGGCCGAGCTGACGCCCAAGGTCGCGCGGATCGCCGTGGGTGGAGCCGAGTTCGTCGACGTGTTCAGGGTGATCAACCTGGCCCGCAGCCTCGACACCTTGCGAGAGCTTGGCTACTGGGTCTACGGGCTCGACGAGCGGGGCGAGGGAACGCTGCGCGAGACCGAGTTCGACCGCCAGTCGGTGCTCGTGATCGGAGCCGAAGGGCAGGGGCTGCGCCAGCGCACGCGGACGAAGTGCGACGCGCTCGTCCGCATTCCGGGCGGCCGCGAGGGGGTCGAGAGCCTGAACGCCGGGGTGGCGACGGCGATCGCCTTGGCTCAGATGGCTCCCGAGGCGCCGCCGTCAGGCGCCGGCGATCCTCCCATTAGGTCATCGGCGGGTTCGGCTGCTTCGGGAGCGGCGCGTCGTTCGGAGGCGGGAGCGTCGAGCCGTCGCGGAGGATGATCGGGCCGACCGGGACCGGGTTGCCGGGCGGAGGCGGTGGCGTGGGGTGGGGCGCGACCGGCGGGCTCGGGGCCGGAGGAAGGTCGAGCGTCGAGCCGTAGGCGGGGGGAGTTGGATTTGGTGTCCTTCCGGCCGTCTGGTCGACGAGGTCGGCGAGGCCCGGGTCGTTGTCGAGCCGTGGCACGCCGAGGGCGGGCAGCCCGAGCAGCTGCATCGCGGTCTTGGGGATGCTCACGTGCGAGCACCAGCGGCTGTCGATCCCGGGCTTCACGGCGCCGCCGAACATGAGCAGCGGCACGCGCGGGCCGAGCGCGAGCTGCACGTTGTCCGGGGTGTACTCGCGGACCGGCGTTTTCACGTGGTCGTCGTAGCCGCCCCAGTCATCCCAGGTGAGCATGAACACCGTCTCGGGCCAGGCGCCGCCCTGCACCGCTGCGTCGACCGACTGCCAGATCGTGTCCATGCCCACGGTGACGTCGGCCGGCGGGTGCTCGTCGTTGGGGCTGTTGTGCCACAGGAAGACGAGAGCCGGAAGCTGTCCGGCCTTGGCGTCGGTCAGGAACTGACTGCCCAACACGACGTTGGGGGAGCCCTTCAGCTGGGTGTAGAACTCGATCGGATAGTTCTCCGACGCGGCATAGGCGCGCCAGGGCACGTTGTTTGCCTCGGCGAGGCCGAAGATCGACGGCATGTCCCACTCCGGCGACTTTCCCGACGGATTCTTGAGGGTGGGCGATTGCCCGCCCAGGAGCAGGAGGTGGTTCGGCGTCGAGTTGGTTCCGTAGCCGGCGCAGTGGTTCTCAAGGAACGCGCCGGTCAGGGCGAGTTGGAGGTAGTAGGGCAGGACATTGCGGGTGTCGAACTGGACGTGGGCGCCCGTCGAAGCGCCGGTAAGCCACTCGAAGTAGGCGCGGCGGTCGTGCGGGTTGTCGCTCGCCGGCGGGTTCGCCGAGATCGGCCAGTCGCTCGCCACGGCGGCGCCGAACGGCGCCAGGCCACGGAAGTAGTTGTCGGTCGTGTGGTTCTCCTGGATCATCACCACGACTCGTTTGACCACGGATGCCATCTGGATCTCCTTTCGGACCCCGGAATTAATTGCACGATCCCCTTGTAATCGTGTGCACATTGGGTTACTCTTCTCGGCCAGAAGGAGAAGGATTCATGGCGACCTCCACGATCACATATCGCAACCGCTCGAACGTTTCGATGCTCGCGTTCGCCGCTGCCATGCGCTGCGGCACGGCGCAGGCCGGCGCTCGCGGATATGTCACCCTCGCCCGGAGGTATGCGCGCTAGTTTCCAGCGCACATACGGCTCGACCGCGAGGGCGACCCAGATGGGTCGCCTTTTTTGTTGCGCCGGTGACATCTGCGAGTGACGTTCAGGGCGACGCACGTGGTGACACGTGGGTCATGCGGGTCGGTGGCTGACACGCCACCTGTTGTTACACGCTCAAATACACAATCGAATAGGAGGACCTCCCATGAGAGGAGATCCGCAGGCGGCTAGCGCGCGCCTGCCCGCGGTCGCGCCTGCTCGCGACCGGTTAGCCAGGCTCGAGCAGATCAAGGAGAGACGGCGTCAGCGTCGCCAGGAGCGGCTCGAAGTGATCGTCCGGCTCCAGGCCGAAGACCGGCGCGCGCGGCGAACGGGCAGTTACGGCCCGCGCGTACGGCGAACGCTGTGATGGGGCGCGTTCCCAGCCGATGGCCCCGCGAGGAATGGAACTCCTCGCGGGGCCGTCGGACCGCCACGGTGACCAAGGGGCGGCCGACAGGCGCCGCCGACCGTCCTCTATCTGTCGCCGGTGCGACCGAGCGCGTACATCTGCCAGCCGAGCTCCCGGGCACTGGCCCGCAGCCGGCGTAGCTCCTTGTGCTTCTCGAGCTTCCAGTCCCAGCGTGGGTCATCCTCGCTGAGGATCGCCCTGCCCCGACCGAGGTCGCTGGAGTTGAAGTCGAGCCCGCGGCCTCGCAGGACTATCCGGGCAACGACCTCAAGGGCGATTTCCCCAACCGCTTCAGACAGCCGCCCCTTGAGGATCGGCGCCGATACGTCACCGTGGATGAGCAGTCGCCCCGGAAGCCCGGTGACGCTCGGCCCGAGTACCGCGTCGGTCTCGGTGGCGGAGCAGACCTCGTCTCCGCACAGCAGGACCTGGATGTGCCGGTCGTGCACCTCGATGATCAGCACGGAGACGTCGGGTCCCTGATCGTGCCGCACAAGCCAGATCTCTCCGACTCCGGGTCGTTGTTGCGTCATGGCCTTCCTAGCCGTCGTATGTGCGTCCCGACGGAGCAGGTCCCGGAGCCCCGTGTCACCGTAACAACGGGCCACCCCGTGGCGGCTTTCACGTCCGGGCTGATAAACCACGGGGGAGATGGCCGCCACCGAGGCCCTCACCCCGAACCGCACGATCAGTGCATCCCGCCCGGCGGCGATGGACGTGGGGCTGTTCGCGCGAATCTCCGACGATGTGCGGCGGGAGCGGCGCGTGCGCCGGCGCGCCGCGCTGCCGCCGGGTAGTACGGCGTTCAGCTGGCCGAACACCAGCCGGATCATCGCCGACCCTCTGACGCTGTTGCTCGAGCACGAGCGGCGCTTCGGCCCCGTGTTCACCATTCGCCTGCTACACGAGCCGATCGTGTGGGCGATCGGGGCCGAGGTCAACCACCAGATCCTCGTCGGCGACTTCGACGCTTTCCAGTGGCGCGAGGGCCGGTTCGCCGATCTGTGGCCGCTGCTCGGCGACGGCCTGCTCAACAGCGATGGGACCTACCACCGCGACTTCCGGATGCTGATGCTGCCCGCCTTCCATCGCGAATACGTCGAGCGCCTGGCCGAGACGATGATCGACGAGGCACTCGCCGCCGCCGAGCGGCTCGACGACGGGCAGGAGGTCGAGGTCTACCACTGGGTGCGCGAGCTCGCGCTCCGGATCGCGCTCCGCGGGCTGCTCGGACTCGACGCCACCGAGGGACGCGAGCGAGCGCTGGCGGCGGCGTTCGAGGCGTCGCTCGCGATCCACGGCGAGCCGGTGCTCATCCAGCTTCTGCCTCTGCCGCGCTCGCCGCTCGCCCGCGCGATCGCGGCCCGGCGCGCGCTCGACGCGCTCGTCCGCGCCGAGATCGAGGATCGCCGGCGCCGCGGCGATCCAGGGCGGGGCGTGCTCGGCCTGCTGCTGGCTGCCACCGACGACGCGGGAGCGCCACTGCCCACCGGCGTCGTGCGCGACCAGGCCGTGACGCTGCTGTTCGCCGGCCACGACACGACCACGACGACGTTCACGTTCCTCCTGTACGAGCTCGGCCGCAACCCAGTCGCCCGGCAGGTGGTCGAGGACGAGCTCGACGAGGTGGTCGGGCGGCGCCTTACGTCGCCTGGAGCGCTCGACGGCCGCGCCCTGCCCGCGCTCGAGCGGGCCCTCAAGGAGACGCTGCGATGCTATCCGCCGGCGTGGGTCGGACCGAGGCGGACGACGCGCGACGTGACGCTCGCGGGCGTCAAGGTCCCGGCCGAGATCGGCGTCCAGTACTCGTCGTGGGCGACGCACCACCTGCCCCAGCTCTATCCCGACCCGTTCCGGTTCGACCCCGACCGGTTCCTTCCGGAGCGTGAGGCCGCGCTCCCGCGCGGCGCCTACATACCCTTTGGCGGCGGCTCGCGGATGTGCTTGGGCAAGCGCTTCGGCGAGTACGAGCTACGCGCGCTCGCCGCCGTGCTGCTCACGCGCGTCCGTTTTGACCCCTGTTCGTCGCGGCCGCCCACGGTCGCCACGACGCCGACGCTCGGCCCCAAGGGCGGCCTGCGCTTCGTGGTCCGCGCGCGCTGAGCTGCGCTTCGAAGAACCCTTCTAAGGTGAAGGGACGACCGCGAAGAGATTGGAGCAGCCATGAAGACGCGCAAGCTTGCCTCGCTCGAGGTGTCCGAGCTCGGGCTCGGGTGCATGGGGATGTCGGCCTTCTACGGCACGTCCGACGATGACGAGTCGATCGCGACGATCCAGCGCGCGCTCGAGCTGGGCATCAACTTCCTCGACACCGCACAGCTGTACGGCCCGCTGACCAACGAGGAGCTCGTTGGGCGCGCGATCAAGGGCCGGCGCGAGGAGTACGTGATCGCCACCAAGTTCGCGCGCCGGATGGACGACGCGGTCGCTGGCGACATGTCGACCATCGGGCCCCTCGACGGCTCCGCCGAGCACGTCCGCAGCTCGATCGACGGCTCGCTGAAGCGCCTCGGCACCGACTACGTCGACCTCTTCTACCAGCACCGGGTCGACCCCGACGTGCCGATCGAGGAGACGGTCGGGGCGATGGCCGAGCTCGTCGAAGCGGGGAAGGTCCGCCACATCGGGCTGAGCGAGGCGGCGCCCGAGACGATCCGCCGCGGGCACGCGGTGCACCCGATCGCAGCCGTGCAGACCGAGTACTCGCTCTGGAGCCGCGACCCGGAGACCGAGATCCTGCCGACCTGCCGTGAGCTCGGAATCGGCTTCGTGCCCTACTCGCCTCTCGGACGCGGGTTCCTATCCGGGACCTTCACGTCCACCGACGACCTGGCCTCGGACGACTTCCGGCGCACGATGCCGCGCTTGAGCGGCGAGAACCTCGACGCGAACCTCAGGCTGGTGGCCAAGCTGAAGGAGATCGCGGACGAGAAGGAGATCACGCCGGCCCAGCTCGCGATCGCCTGGGTCCTGGCCCAGGGTGAGGACATCGTGCCGATCCCGGGCACCAGGCGGCGCACCTATCTCGAGCAGAACGCCGCCGCGGCCGACGTTGAGCTCACCCCTGAGGACCTCGCACGGATCCAGGCTGAGCTGCCGCCGGTGGCGGGCGAGCGCTACAACGAGGCTGGGATGTCGTCAGTCAATCTCTAGGCCCGTGGCCCGATGAGTTTCGGGCCGCCGGCGGGTCTTACGCGGCAAGATGGGATTTGAGCAGCTGCGAGAGACCGCGGGGCGCCACGTTGCCGACGGCGAGGTACCCGGGCTCGTCGCGCTGGCGGCCCACGGGGACGAGGTGCACGTCGAGCCGATGGGATGCCTCGCCGTGGGCGGCTGTGCGGTCGCGCGCGACTCGATCTTCCGTATCGCGTCGACGACGAAACCGCTCACCGCGGCGGCGACGCTGGCCGTCATCGAGGAGGGCCAGCTCGGGCTCGATGAGCCGGTCGACCGGCTGCTCCCCGAGCTCGCGGACCGGCGGGTGCTGATCCGGCCCGACGGGCCGCTGGATGAGACGGTGCCGGCGGCGCGACCGATCACGACGCGCGATCTGCTCACGTTCACTTTCGGCTTCGGGATGGCCACCGAGATGTTCATGACGGCCACGCCCTGGCCGATCGTGGATGCCGACGCCGAGCTGGGGCTGATGTCGATCAACCCGCCCGACCGCACTGTCCAGCCGGATTCCGATAGCTGGATCGCCAACCTCGGGTCGCTGCCGCTGGTCGCCCAGCCCGGCGAGCGCTGGCTCTATAACACGGGCACCTCGGTCCTCGGCGTGCTCGTGGCCCGCGCCACCGGCGAACCCTTCGGCGAGGTGTTGCGCACGCGCGTGTTCGAGCCGCTCGGGATGCGCGATACCGCCTTCTGGACGTCGCACACCGACCGTCTCGCCACCGCCTATCGCCCGACGCCCGAGGGTCTCGTGGTGTGGGACGAGCCGGGCGACGCGTGGAGCCGTCCCCCGGCCTTCGAGGACGGCGCGGCGGGACTCGTCTCGACCGTCGATGACCTACACGCGTTCGCCCGCATGCTCCTGAGCGGGGGCGCCCCGGTCCTGTCGGCGGAGTCGGTGCGGGCGATGAGGACCGACCAGCTCACCGACGAGCAGAAGGCGCACGGCGGCCTCGGGCCCAAGTTCTTCCAGGGCCGCTCCTGGTCGTTCGGCCAGGCGGTGTACCACGGTGGCGCGTTCGGCTGGGACGGCGGCTTTGGCTGCTCGTGGCTGGTCGATCCGGTACACGACCTCGTCGTGATCGTGCTGACCCAGCGGACATTCGAGTCCTCGGACCTTCCGCGCGTGCACCGGGAGATCCAGTCCGCGGCGTACTCGGCGCTCGCCTGAGTAAACCCGTACCTTCCGCGGTCATGCCTGTTTCCACGGCCTTACGCCAGGTCGCGGCGATCCGCTACGTGATGCCCCTGCGCGAGGGCGGGTCGCTGCCCGGACTCGTCGAGGCCGACGACGACGGCCTGTACGTGATCAAGTTCCGCGGCGCCGGGCAGGGGTTGCCCGCGCTGGTGGCCGAGGTGATCGTGGGCGAGCTGGCCCGGCGGCTCGGCATGCTCGTGCCGGAGCTCGTCGAGCTCGAGCTCGACCCGGTGCTCGGCGCGGCCGAGCCCGACCCCGAGATCCAGCAGCTGATCACCGACAGCGCGGGCTCGAACCTCGGCGTCGACTTCCTGCCGGGGGCGCTTCCCTACACGCCGGCGGGGCTGTGGCGGCCCGACGAGCAGCTCGCCGCGGACGTCGTCTGGCTCGACGCCCTGACGACGAACGTCGACCGCACCCCGCGAAACCCCAACCTCCTGATCTGGCACGACCGGCTGTGGCTGATCGACCACGGCGCGGCGCTGTACCTGCAGCACGGCGGCCTCGACCCGGTCGAGCACGCCGATCGAGCATTTCCCCTGATCGCCCAGCACGTGCTCCTGCCCTGCGCGGGGTCGATCGTCGAGGCGCACGAGCGGCTTGCGCCGACGGTCGATCAGGGGCTCCTCGAGGAGGTGGCCGGACTCGTGCCGGCGGCGTGGTTCGCGGCCGGGCAAGGCGGCGAGGTGTACGTGGATTACCTGAGCCGGCGGCTTCACAGCGCGAGGTTTGTGGCGGAGGCAGAGCGTGCCCGAATCGGCGCCTAGCTCGTTCTCATACGCGATTCTCCGCGTCGTGCCGCGGGTGGAGCGAGGCGAGCGGTTCAACGCGGGCGTGGTGCTGTTCTGCCGCCAGCGCGGTTTCCTCGACCTCAAGGTCGGGCTCGACGAGCGCCGGCTCGCCGCGCTCGCCCCCGACGTCTCGGCCGAGGAGGTGCGGGCGCACCTCGACGCGCTCGCGCGCGTCGCGGCCGGCGGACCGGACGCCGGGGCGATCGGGGAGCTGCCACCGTCGGAGCGCTTCGGATGGCTGGTGGCGCCGTCGAGCACAATCGTGCAGCCATCAGAGGTCCACACGGGGCTCTCAGACGACCCGGCGGCGACGCTGGAGCAGCTCTACGCCGAGCTGGTCGAGCCGGTGGTGGCGCGATGAGCGAGCCGGTCATCTTGGTCCACGCCGGGGCAGGCGGGGTGAGCGACGACCTGCGCGAGCGGGAAGCTGAGTGCCGGGCCGCGCTGGAGCAGGCTCTCGAGGCCGGCGCGGCGGCGCTCGAGACCGGCGGAGCGGTCGAGGCGGCGTGCGCCGCGGTGATGGTGATGGAGGGCTTTGCCCTGTTCAACGCGGGCTACGGCTCGGTGCTCTGCTCCGACGGCTCAGTCGAGATGAGCGCGTCGGTCATGCGCGGCTCTGACCGCGCCGCCGGGGCGGTGGCGATGGTCCGCCGCACGCGCCATCCGATTGCGGCTGCGCTGTCACTGCTCGACGCGCCGCCAGTCCTGCTCGCCGGGAAGCGGGCCGACGAGCACGCGGTCGCCCAGGGCCTCGAGCAGCACGATCCTTCGGAATTCGTGACCGACCGCCAGCGCCGGCGGCTCGAGCGGTGGTTGAGCGCTCGCGAGAACGAAATGGGAGGGTCGGCGGCGCCTGACGGCGGCGCCTCGGACAGAGGGACGGTCGGCGCGGTCTGCCTCGACGGCGACGGGCTGCTCGCGGCGGCGACCTCGACCGGCGGGCGTCTCGGCCAGCGTCCCGGGCGCGTGGGCGACTCGCCGCTGATCGGGGCGGGGACGTGGGCCGACCGCTCGGTCGCCGTCTCGTGCACCGGCGCGGGGGAGGCGTTCATCCGCTGCGGAGCGGCGCGCCTGCTCGCCGCGCTCGTTGCCCACGGCGCCGAGGTGGAATCAGCGGCGCGAACGGTGCTCGACGAGGTGGCCGAGTGCGACGGTGTGGGCGGGCTGATCGCGGTCGACGCGGACGGCCGGGTGGCGATGCCGTTCTCGACCGAAGCGATGCCCCGTGGAGTGTGGCGGCGGGGCCAAGCGCCGGTCGTCCACCTTCCCTAGGCTCCTACGCACCCGTAGCGCTTACCATTGGCGTCGATGGGGACGACGATCACGGCGGGCAAGCGCCTGCGTGCGAAGTGGGACGCGGACGAGGCTGCCTTCGGATTGTGGGCGGCCATCTCCTCGTCGCTCACCGCGGAGCTCGCCGCGGACGCGGGCTACGACTACGTGTGCGTCGACCTTCAGCACGGTCTGAGCGACGAGGCCGCGATGGTCTCGATGTTTCAGGGCACCCAGGCGGGGGGCGCCGTGCCGCTCGCCCGGCTGGCGTGGAACGAGCCGTGGCTGATCATGCGCGCGCTCGACCTCGGCGCGATGGGGGTGATCCTGCCGCTGATCGACAACGCGGCGGAGGCCCGGCGTGCCGTCGAGGCCTGTCGCTACCCGCCGCACGGACGGCGCTCGTACGGTCCGGTCCGGGCCCAGCTGGTGGTCGGGTCGACGTCAATGGACGAGCTGTCCGGCGAGGTGCTCTGCTTCGCCATGATCGAGACGCGCGAGGGGCTCGACAACCTCGAGGAGATCGCCGCCACGCCGGGTCTCGACGGGCTCTACATCGGCCCCTCTGACCTGTCGATCGCGCTCGGTCTGGCACCGAGGCCGGTGGCCGTCCCCGCGGGCGAGGACCGTCCGGAGCTCGCCGAAGCGATAGAGCGCGTCCAGCAGGCGTGCGCGGAGAACGGCCTGATCGCCGGCATGCACTGCGGGAGCGGTCACGCCGCCGAGCATTACGCGCGCGCGGGCTTCCGCCTGGTCACGGTCGGCGTCGACACCAACCTGTTCAAGTCGGCGATCAGCTACGAGCTGACCGCGGCGAAGGGAGCCTGAACCGAGATGCGGACCGCGCCGGATCTGGTGGGCCACGCGCTCGACGGTCGCTACGAGCTGCGTGAGCTGATCGGCGAGGGAACCTTCGGGCGCGTCTATCGCGGCTACGACCGCCGCCTGGCGCGCGAGGTCGCGATCAAGGTGATCAAGCCGTGGTGGTCGGAGGACCCCGAGTGGGCCGATAGCTTCGGCCGCGAGGCGCAGCTGCTGGCGCGGATGAGCGATCCCGGGATCGTCCAGATCTTCGACGTGGGTGAGGCCGAGGAAGGCCGTTACTACGTGACCGAGCTCGTCGACGGCGAGAGCCTGGCCGCGCTGCTCCGGCGTGGTGGGTCGCTCCCGTCGTGGCGCGCGTGCGAGATCGCCGAGCAGCTGTGCCGCGCGCTCGAGCGCGCGCACGCCCAGCAGGTCGTGCACCGCGACATCAAGCCGGCCAACGTGCTGATCTCCTCACACGGGCGCGTCAAGGTCGCCGATCTGGGGATCGCGCGGCTGGCCGAGGGGACTACCGACGGCGGCACCGCGACGATCGTGGGCACCCCACGGTACATGGCCCCCGAGCAGGCGGACGGGCACCCGGTCAGTCCCGCCACCGACGTCTACAGCGCCGGCATCGTGCTGTACGAGATGCTCGTCGGCCATCCGCCCTTCAACGGCGATTCCGCGGTGGAGATCGCCCTCCGTCACGTGCAGCAGCCGGTCCCGCCGCTGCCGGCGGGGACGCCTCCCTCGCTCGAGCGCGTGGCCCTGCGGGCGCTGGCCAAGGAGCCCGCCGACCGCTACCAGAGCGCGGCGGAGATGGCGGCTGCGCTGGCGGGAGCCCGAGAGGCGCGCGCCGGTTCTCGGCCGTCCTTCGGGGCCGATGAAGCTGATGCTGCGAGCGGGCGGCGTAACGGGTCCGGCTCGACGTGGGTCGCGCCCAAATACTCGGCTCGGCGGAACGTCAATCCGGCGGCGCGGCGGCGGAGCATCGCGGTGTTCGTGATCGCCCTCGGCGTGCTGCTGGCACTGGCGGTGGCGGCGAAGGTGTTGACCGGGCCGGCGACCGTGCACATGCCGCGGCTGCGGGGCAACCAGGCACGCGTCGACTCGATGTTGAAGCCCCTGCACCTGCACGCGAGCGTCGCGCACGCGTACAACGATCACGTGCCGCGCGGCACGGTCGTGTCGCAGTCACCGCCGCCCAGGGCATCGGTGAAGGAGGGCTCGACGATCCTGGTCGTTCTCAGTCGCGGACCGCGCCCGATCGCGGTGCCGTCGCTCAAGGGCGAGACGGCGAGCGCGGCGGAGGCGCGCCTGAACCACAGCGGCCTGAGCGACCGCGTGAGCTACGTGCCGGCACCGGGTACCGCCCCGGGCATCGTCACCGGCGAATCGCCGGCCGCCGGCCACCAGCTTCACGCGCACGCGACCGTCACCTTGCTCGTCGCCGAGACGCCGACCTGGAAGCCCGTGACGTCGTTCTCGGGCGCCGGTGGCGGCCAGTCGGTCCCGTTCCAGATCCGCGGCACTCAGTGGCGCATCGTCTACACGATGTCCTACCAGGGCACCTGCGACTTCGTCTTCTTCTGCAACGGCCCGAACGCGCAGGTGATCGGCGCGGGCTCCACCAACACGTCGTTCGGCCTGAGCGACGGCGGTTCGCAGACCCGCGTGTTCAAGACCGGCCCCGGCGATTACCAGATCGCGGTCAAGCCGGGCTGGGACAGCGCCCGCTGGTCGATTCAGGTCCAGGACTACTACTAATTCGCGTGGCTTCCAGGCGCGCGATCGTCCTGACCAGCCCGGCCGCCGAGCGCATCCGCTCGGACCTCGAACAGAACGCCGAGATCAGCGTCGTGGCACGCTACGAGCTCTCGCAGACCCGGGACGCCGATGAGCTCGCCCAGGGTCTGCGCGGGGCATGGGCGGTGATCGCCGCCAGCGAGCCGTATACGCCGGAGGTGTTCGGCCACACGCCCGACCTCAAGGCGATCCTCCGCTGGGGCACGGGGTCTGACGCGATCGACGTCGACGCCGCCACCGACGCCGGCGTCGCGGTCGTCACGACGCCCGGCGTCAACGCCGAGGTGGTGGCCGACATGGCGCTCGCGCTCATGCTCGCGTGCATTCGCCGGCTGCTCCGTCTAGACGCCGCCGTCCGGGACGGCGAGTGGCGGGTCAAGGAGCCGAGCCGGGACCTGGCCGGCGCCACCGCCGGCGTCATCGGGCTGGGCGCGATCGGACGGGCGGTGGTCCGGCGCCTGCACGGTTTCGGCTGCCGGGTGCTCGCGCTCGAGCCCAATCCCGATCCTGACTTCTGCGCCGAGTACGGGGTCGAGCTGATGGCGGACCTCGGGACGATGCTGCCGCAGGTTGACGTGCTCACCCTGCACGCGCCGCTCATTCCGGCGACGCACGGGCTGATCGGCGCTCGCGAACTCGCACTCCTTGCGCCCCACGCCGTGCTCGTCAACACCGCACGCGGCGAACTCGTCGACCAGGCGGCGCTGGCGGCCGCGCTCGCGGCCGGACGGCTCGCCGCCGCCGGGCTCGACGTGTTCGAACGCGAGCCGCCTGCGCCCGACGATCCGATCCTCTCGGCACCGAACGCACTCCTGACCGGGCACGTGTCGTCTTACACCGAGCTCGGGCTGGCGCGGACGGCGGAGGCCGTGCTGGCCAATCTCGGGCAGCTGCTCGCCGGGAAGCTCCCGGCGAGCTGCCTGAACCCGAGTGCCTGGTCCTAATGGGGGCGCCTGACGGCGGCGCCTTAGCTACCTGACGGCGGTTTGTCGATGAACTGGTGGTCGGTGACGATCCGGCCGTCGCCGCCGACCATCGCGACGTGGGTCCCGATCGAGTTGGGCTCACCGCCCGCGGCCGGCACCATCTCCCACCGGTAGCGGACGGCGTCGTGGTTGGTGTCGACGCTCGCGAGCCGGAACACGAAGCCGTTCGCGCCAAACGCGTTGTAGGCCTCGGTGACCGCCTGGGCGATGCCCTCGCGTCCCGGGTACTCGGTTCTGGCGTTTCGGTACACGCCGTCGGTCGACCAGACGTCGTCGATTACTCCGCGCCGCGCAGCCGCATCCGGCTCATTCCAGCTCGCGACGAACTTCTCGATCACTGCGTTGATATCGCTCATGGGTGCAGCGTGACAATCACGCCGCGGCGTGTCGATTACCGCCCAGGTAATGCAGGGAGTCGCGGTGTGTTGCGGTCTGTCGGGTTCGCGAGCTTTTCTAGTTCCTGAGTAACGGTCTCTCACAACCTGTCGGGGGCCATCTTTGGGGCCATTGTCCGCGTGGCCCGGCGTGGAACGGCATTAGCCCGTTCCCGGGTTGTTCTGCCCCCAGGATTGGATTTCGTTTTCCATCAGATCGAGCCCCGACAGGAGCCGATCGACACGGTGTTCCTGATACTCCTGCCCATATTGGAGTGTGAGTCTCTGCAGAAGCACAGCTAGCTCGCCGCCGCTTGGCTTGATCAGAGCCCACGCACGACCTGCGAGCAAGTTGTATCGCTGCACCTCATCCTCACGGGCGGACGAGCGGGTGTCGTCGCCTAACCTGTCAACGCGCTCCGTCAGCGACGTGCGCAACGCTTCGATCCCGCTTAGTAGGTCCCGCGCCGACGAGTTCATTGGTGGCTCACCAGGCGGAGCCGGAATCTCAGCGGCGCGCTGCTCCGCTTGCGTAGCGCTCTCCTCGGCTCGCTCGAGCGCTCCTTTCAGCTTCATCGCCTTATCGCGCTCGTGGGCACGCATAGCGTCGAGCACCATGAAGAAGACGAACACGACGAGGACCAACAGGATC
>DATBYI010000525.1:0-2276 GCA_036513815.1 Solirubrobacteraceae bacterium | reverse complement strand
GATGGCCTCGCGGAGGAAGAACCCGAACCGCATCGCTTACGAAACCCCAGGTGGACGCGTCGACGGGGCGCGCAGGCGCTGGGCGAATTCCCGAGTCGTCTCGTCGCGTGCGTACAGCCCGGTGGCCTCGTCGCGGACGATCCGTCCCTCGGACAGCTCGAACACGCGCCGACGCATCTTGTCGACCATCGCCTGGTCGTGGGTGGCGACGAGGACGGTGGTCCCGGTCCGGTTGATCCGGTAGAGCAGCCGCATGATGTCGACGCTCGTCTCGGGATCGAGGTTCCCGGTCGGCTCGTCGGCCAGCAGCAGCGGCGGGTGGTTGACGAACGCGCGGGCGATCGACACACGCTGCTGCTCCCCGCCCGAAAGCTGGTTGGGATAGTTGTGCAGCTTGGTCGACAGGCCGGTCAGCCGCAGGATGTCCGGGACCTTGTCGCGGATGTCACGCCGCGTGCCGCCGGTCACCTGCAGCGCGTACGCGACGTTGTCGTACACGGTCCGCGTCGGTAGCAGCTTGAAGTCCTGGAAGACGACGCCGAGGTTGCGCCGGTAGAAGGCGATCCGCCGGCGCGTGATCTCGTTGAGCGAACGCCCGGCCACGCGGATCGTGCCGCCGGTCGGATCGAGCTCCTTGATGAGCAGGCGCATGACGGTCGACTTACCCGACCCGGTAGCGCCGACCAGGAACACGAACGCGCCGCGCTCGATCGAGAAGCTGACCTCATCGAGGCCGACGTCGCCGCCGGAGTAGCGCTTGGAGACGCCCCGGAATTCGATCACCGGTGCGGCCGAAGTGCCGGCTGCGGCTGGGCGGGCGTTGCGCGGGGCGGGGATGGCCACTGAGGCTTCCCGGCGCCGGCTTTTGATTCTGTTTTGTGAGCGAATGCTGGCCATAAGCTGCGGCGCAGCCTACCGGGACCCGTCAGCGAACGGCTTCCCAACCCTCCCCTTGCAACGTGATTTGCAGCTCTCGCTACCTTTAGCCGCATGCCGTCGATCACCCACACATCGCTTTCCAACGGGTTGCCCCTCTACCGGATCGCGGTGGAGGGCGCGCGTTCGGCCACCATCCTCGTCGCGTTCGACGCCGGCGCGCGCACCGAGCGCGAGAACGAGAACGGGATGGCCCACTTCCTCGAGCATCTCGTGTTCAAGGGCGGTGAGAAGTACCCCACCTACCGTGACGTCAACGAGGTGGCCGAGCGGATCGGCGCGGTCCTCAACGCTTACACGAGCCACGACCTCGTCGCCTTCCACATCACCGTGCGCTCGAACAAGGCGCTCGAGGCGGCGGACCTCCTCACCGACTTCGTCGGGCGACCAAGAATCGACGGGGACGAGCTCAACCGCGAGCGCGGTGTCGTCGTCCAGGAGATCGCACGGGCCAACGATCAGCCCTCGGTGATGGCCGAGCACCTGATCGACGAGGCCGCGTTTGGCGATCACCCTCTGGGCCGTCCGGTGCTCGGGCCCGCGGAGCATATCCGTGAGACGTTCACGCGGGACGGCATCGTCGCCTTCCGCGAGCGGCGCTGGTCACCCAGCCGTGGCGGCGCCTTCCTCGTCGGCAACCTCGATGGCCTGCCCGAGAACGGCGCCGTCGAGGAGCTCTTCGACCGCTTTCCGGAGCGGCCCGTGCCCGAGCCCTACGAGCCGGCACCGACGGCGCACCCGCGTGTGCTCGTGCAGGGACGCGAGTCCAACCAGTCGCACCTGCGGATGTCCTACCGGCCCGAGATCGAGAGCTCCGATGCCAAGCAACGCGCTGTGCTCGCGATCTACTCGACCCTGCTCGGCGGCTCAATGGGGTCACGGCTGTTCGACGAGATCCGCGAGCAGCGCGGCCTGGCCTACTCGGTGCATTCGATCGCCCACTCCTACTCCGACGTTCCCGTGCTCCAGCTGTCGGCGGGCCTCGAATCGAGCAAGATGCTCGAGGCCTACCGCCGCATGCGCGACATCGTCAGCGAGCTGCGTGAGAACGGGCCGAACGAAGCCGAGGTCGAGCGTGCCCGCGCCTATGCCGCCGGTGCGCGCGCGATCGCGTTCGAGAACACCGGCGCCATCGCGCGCCATGCGGCCCAGCAAACGATCGTCTACGGTGAGGACGTCGATCCCGATCGCACGATTGAGCTGTTGGACGAGGTGACGTTCGACGAGGTGCGTGATGTGGCTGCGCGCGTGGCGGATCGGCTTTCGATCGCATGCGTGGGACCACACACGGTGGAGGAGCTCGAGTCAGCCTGAAACGCTGGATTGCGGGGGGCATCGCC